>JBGPTG010000103.1:0-10312 GCA_041490545.1 Gammaproteobacteria bacterium | reverse complement strand
CATTCCGGATCTACTTCTTCTGTTCGACGATCTTGATGCGCCTCACCGCGTCGACGAGTTTCTTCGCGTCCGCGTCCCAGAATTTCTGGAACTCCGGTGCGTCGAGATAGCTGACGGGCGTCTCGACCTTGGCCATGGCGGTCTGGAAGTCCGGGTCCTGCGCCGCCTGCCGCACCGCGTTCCGCAGCGCCTGCTGGATCGCGGCAGGGGTCGCCGAAGGCGCGAGCAATCCCGCCCAGATGAAGTACTCGGCGTCGATGCCGAGCTCTTTGAGCGTCGGCACCTCGGGAAGCGAGGCGAGCCGCTTGTTGCCGAAGCTCGCCAGCGGGCGCAGCCGCTTGCCCTTGATCTGGCCGATCATGGCCGCCGGCCCGCCGACGGTGGCGTCCACCTGCGAGCCGAGCAGGGCCTGGACCGCCGGCCCGCCGCCGTTGTAAGGCACGTGCCACAGCGTGATTCCGGTGGCGTGCTCGAGTAGGGTGAAAGGCATGTGCAGCGCGCCGAAGATTCCGGAAGAACTGAAGGTGATCTTGCTCGGCCTGTTGCGCGCGTCGGCGATGAATTCGCCGACGTTTTTCCAGGGCGCCTCTTCGCGGACCACCAGGACGACCGGATCGGCCGATATCAGCGCGATCGGCGCGAGCTGCGCGAGCTCGTACGGGGGTTTGTTTCCCTGCAGACGTTCGGCCTCCGGGATCACCGAAATCGACGACAGCGCCATCAGCAGGGTGTAGCCGTCGGGTTTCGCGTTGGCGACGTAAGCGTTGCCCGTCGCTCCTGCGGCGCCGGGCTTGTTTTCGATGATGACGCGCTGCTTCAGCACCTTTTCCATCGCGAACGCGGTAGGCCGCGCGGTGATGTCGGCAACGCCGCCGGGCGGGAAAGCCACGATCATCGAGATCGGCCGGGACGGATAGGCGTCCTGCGCGACCGCGGGGATCGCGGCGAGCGCGGAGGCGAGCAGCGTCAACAGGCTCAACAAGCGAAACATCTTTCCTCCTGCGACAGTCGTTGAATCGGGAAAGCGAATCATGGTTGCAGACGCGAGCCCAGTCAAGGGCGCGGCGGCGGCAGCGATCGGCTAGAATCGTCCGGGCACGCGCACTGCGGCGCGCTCCATCATGAACCTGCTCGCGATCGACACTTCCGCCGATTTCTGCTCGGTTGCGGCGAGCCGCGGCGGTGCCTCGTTTTTCCGCCACGAGCGCGCGGTGCAGCGGCACGCCGAGATGATTCTCGACGCGGTGCAAAGCGTGCTCGCCGAGGCCGGGCTCGCGCTCGGGGACATCGAGGGCATCGCCTTTGGCGCCGGTCCGGGATCCTTCACCGGCCTGCGCGTGGCCTGCGGTGTGACCCAGGGACTCGCGCTTGCGCGCGGCATCGGCGTCGTCGGGGTCAGCACGCTGCTTGCGCTCGCCGACGAGTCGGCGGAAACGTGCGCCCCGAAGTCACCGTCCGGTCGCGTGATCGCGTGCATCGATGCGCACATGGGCGAGGTGTATCATGCCGCCTACCGGAAAACCGCCGCGGGCTGGGAAGCGCTGCATCCGCCCGGCGTGTACAAGCCCGACGCGGTGCCCGAGGTGCCGGGTGATGGCTGGATGGGGTGCGGCAGCGGTTTCGCCGCGCACGACGGGCGGGTTTCCCGGCGCTACGCGTCCCAGCTCATGGCATTGCACCCGGAGGCGAATCCCACTGCGCGCGCAGTGCTGAGACTTGCCCGCGAACGGTTCGAGGCGGGCGACGTCCTGGACGCCGCGGACGCGGTGCCCGTCTATCTTCGGGACAAGGTTGCGTTCAAGCCAGGCGAGCGATGAGTGCCGTACTGAAACCCGGGCCGCGATTCGAACCGATGGGCGAGGAGGACTTGCCCGCGATCATCGGCATCGAGGAGAAGGTCTACGAATTTCCCTGGACGCTCGCCAACTTCCGCGACTCGCTGCGCTCCGGATACAGCTGCTGGCTGGTCCGCGATGGCGCCGAGCCGATCGGCTACGCCGTGCTCGTGCTGGCGGCGGGCGAAGCCCACCTTCTCAATCTGAGCATCGCTCCGCAGGCGCAAGGCCACGGCCACGGCCGGGCGCTGCTCGGCAGCCTGATCGGGGTCGCGCGCGAGTACCGGGCGAAAATCCTGTTTCTCGAAGTGCGCCCCTCCAACGGCGCGGGACAGCGTCTCTACGGCTCGCACGGTTTCAGGCAGATCGGCGTTCGCCGCGGCTACTATCCCGCGCGGCACGGCCGCGAAGACGCGCTCGTGCTGGCACTCGATCTGTGAACGCACGGCGCGAGCGCTATCTGCAGGAGATGGGGCTGGCGCCCGTGTGGAGGCTGCGCGAGCGCCAGGTGCAGGACGCGGCGCGCGAGGCGAGCGCGGAAGCCCCCGCGTCCGAAGCCGCATCGGTCGCAGCGCCCGCCAGCGCTCCCGTGCCGGCGCGCAAGGCCGCGATCCCCGCGCCTGCGCGCAAGCCTGCGACCCCCGCGCCTGTGCCAGGCTTGGTGGTGCGGGCCGCGTCCAATCCTGCGGACGACCGGGCCGCGCGCATCCTGCGCATGGACTGGGCCGGGCTGAAGACTGCGGTCAAGGATTGCCAGGCGTGCGGCCTGCGCAAGACCTGCACCCAGACGGTGTTCGGCGTCGGAGACGAGCACGCCGACTGGCTGCTCGTGGGCGAAGCGCCCGGGGCCGAGGAGGACGCGCGCGGCGAGCCGTTCGTCGGGCAGGCGGGCCGCCTGCTCGACAGCATGCTCGCCGCGATCGACCTGAAGCGCGGCGACAACGTCTACATCTGCAACGTACTCAAGTGCCGCCCGCCGGGAAACCGCAACCCCGAGCCTGGCGAGGTGGCGCAGTGCACGCCGCACCTGTTGCGGCAGCTCGAGCTGATCAAGCCCAAGCTGATCCTGGCGATGGGACGCTTCGCCGTGCAGGCGCTGCTTGCGACCGAGGCGAGCATCGCCAGCCTGCGCGGCAGGCTGCACCGCTACCAGGGCGTGCCGCTCGTCGTCACCTATCATCCGGCCTACCTGCTGCGCAGCCTGCCCGACAAGGCCAAGGCCTGGGAAGACCTGTGTTTCGCCAGGCGCACCATCGCGGCCTTGTAATCGCATACCGCACCCCAACTTAGGCGGCACGACCTTCAGGAGGAATAATTCATGCGCACACTCTGGACGGCAGTGGTTCTCGCTTTCGCGTCGGCGCTCGGCGGCTGCGGTTACAACGACATCCAGCGCAACGACGAGCAGGTCAAGTCGGCCTGGTCCGAAGTGTTGAATCAATATCAGCGGCGCGCCGACCTGGTGCCCAACCTCGTCAATACCGTCAAAGGCTTCGCGGCCCAGGAGCAGCAGGTGCTAATCCAAGTTACCGAAGCGCGCGCTCGCGTCGGCAGCATCCAGGCGACGCCGGAACTCTTGAACGACGAAGCCGCATTCCGGCGCTTTCAGCAGGCGCAGGCGGGGATGACGAGCGCGTTGTCCCGACTGCTTGTCGTGGCGGAAAATTATCCGCAACTCAAGTCCGATGCCAACTTCCGGGATCTCCAGGCGCAGCTCGAAGGTACCGAGAACCGCATCGCGGTGGCGCGGAACCGCTACATCAAATCGGTGCAGGAATACAACGTTCTGATCCGCCAGTTCCCCGTCAATCTGACGGCGATGATGTTCAGCTACTCGGTGAAGCCCAACTTCGCCGTCGAGGACGAAAAGGCCATCTCGGTCGCGCCCAAGGTGGACTTCGGCAAGCCGGCCGCACCGGCGAAGCAGTAATCCGGGATGACCAAGCGCTGGGTCGGTCTGGCGGCGGCCGGCGTCCTGCTGGCGAGCCTGGTGTTCGCGGCGGACGAGGTCGCGGTCCCGCCGCTCAAGGCGCGCGTCACCGACCTCACCGGCACGCTTAGCGCGTCGCAGCTGCAGGATCTCGAGTCTCGGCTGCGTGAGTTCGAGCGCGGCAAGGGCAGCCAGGTCGCGGTGCTGATGCTGCCCACGACGCAGCCGGAGACTATCGAGCAGTATTCGATTCGCGTTGCGGATGTCTGGAAGATAGGCCGCGCCAGAGTGGACGACGGTGTGATCCTGCTCGTTGCCAAGGACGACCGCAAGCTGCGCATCGAAGTCGGCCGCGGCCTCGAAGGCGCGATCCCCGACGCCATCGCGAAGCGCGTGATCGCTGAAGTCATCACGCCGCATTTCAAGGCGGGCGACTTCTACGGCGGCGTTGCCGCGGGCACCGACGCGCTGATGAAGGTGATCGAGGGAGAAGACTTGCCTGCGCCGCAATCGGGACTGGCTGTCAACGGCATTCACCGGGCGATCGATATCCCGACGATATTCGGGCTGTTCGTGGCGCTCGTCCTGATGGATGCAATCTTCAGGCGGATGTTCGGCCGTGTCATCGGGTCGGGAATTTCCGGCGGGATCGTCGGCGTCATCGTCTGGGTGGCGGCGGGCGTGCTAGTGTTCGCAATCGTCGGCGGGCTGATCGGATTTGTCATCGCGCTCATCAACGGATCGGGCAGCAGCCGCGGTGGGTGGTCGAGCGGCGGTTGGCCCGGCACCGGCGGAGGTTTCGGCGGGGGTGGAGGCTTCGGCGGCGGCGGGTTCGGCGGCGGCGGCGGCGGATTCAGCGGAGGCGGCGCCTCCGGCGGCTGGTGAAACGATGATCGACTGGAGACGCTGGGTTCGGCACCTGTTCACCGACCACTGGTCGGTCAGGCGCGCATTTTCCCCCGCGGCCATGCGCGCCATCGAAAAAACGATCGGCGAAGAGGAACGGCGCCACGGCGGCCAGATACGCTTCGCCGTCGAGGCTTCGCTGCCGTTGGGCGAACTGCTTCGCGGCGTCCAGTCCCGCGAGCGCGCAGTGGAGTGGTTCGGCCGTTTGCGCGTCTGGGACACCGAGCATAACTCCGGCGTACTGATCTGCCTTCTGCTCGCCGACCGGCGCGTCGAGATCGTTGCCGACCGCGGCATTCACGCCAGGGTCGGGTCCGCTGCGTGGGAAGCAATCTGCGGGGAGATGCAGCAGGAATTCGCCCGCGGTCAATTCGAGCGCGGCGTGGTCATCGGCATACGCGCCGTCAGCGACCTTCTCGCCGCGCACTTTCCCGCGGCAGAGGGTGGAAAGGCCAACGAGCTTTCCGACAAACCCGTAGTGCTGTGACTTTCGTCGGGGACGGACCCGGTAGTTCAAGGACGCATGCGGCGATGGCTGGTGGTCATGCCGATGAGGTGCAGTGAATCTCCCTTGGCCTGGTTGTATCGATGTCGCTGGATCACCGCGAGCATGGTGAGCGACACGAAAAGGCCGAACATCACGATGATGAAGTTGATGTGGAAATTGGACTTGATCATCGCGGCATACACGGCCAGCATGACGAGAATCGCGATATTCTCGTTGAAATTCTGCACGGCGATCGAATGGCCAGCGGACAAGAGCACGTAGCCGCGGTGCTGCAGCAAGGCGTTCATCGGCACCACGAAGAATCCGGCCATGGTGCCGATCAATACCAAGAGCGCATACACCAGCGGCATGCTGGTCACGAAGATCATGGTGGTCACGATCGCGCCCATCGCGACGCCGGCGGGCAGGGTTCGCAGCGAATGCTTCAGCGGGATGAAGCGGCCGGCCAGCACCGCGCCGACGGCGACGCCGATCGCGCTGACGCCCTGGAGCACGGCCGCCTTGTCGAGCGGCAATCCCAGATGCACCGCGGCCCATTGCAGCACCAGGAACTGCAGGGTGGCTCCGGTTCCCCAGAAAAGCGTGGTCACCGCGAGGGAGATCTGACCGAGCTTGTCCTTCCACAGCGTCGTGAAGCAGAGGGTGAAATCGCGCATCAGCAGCATGGGATTGGTCAGCTGGCGTCCGTAGCGCGCGCCGGTGTCGGGGATGAACAGGTTGAATACGGCGGCGATGACGTAGATTCCGGAAATGACCACGATCGCCGCTTCGGCCGGCGTCTCGATGCCGGTGTCGATGTGCGGCACGTCTATGGCGAGGAGCATCGTGGCGATCTTGGGGCTGATGAGAGCTCCCCCGAGCACCGTGCCCAGAATGATGGACGCGACCGTCAATCCCTCGATCCAACCGTTGGCCGCCACCAGTTTCTCGGCCGGCAGGAGCTCGGTGAGGATGCCGTACTTCGCCGGTGAATACGCGGCTGCGCCGAACCCCACGACCGCATAAGCCGCGAGCACCAGCGCGTAGCCGGGGATGCCGGCGAATTCCACGTAATCCGTGAAGAACATCATCACGCACCCGACGATCTTGATGGTGTTGGTGACGAACATCACCCGGCCCTTCGGGATCGCGTCGGCGAAGGCTCCGACGAAGGCGGCGAGCGCCACGTAGGACACCGTGAAGAAGAATTTCAGCAGCGGGATCATCCACACCGGGCCGTCGAGCTCGAGCAATTGCGCGATGGCGGCGATCAGCAGCGCGTTGTCGGCCAGCGACGAGAAAAACTGCGCCGCCATGATGGTGTAGAAGCCGCGACTCATTGGTTCCTTGCGTCGAGCACGAGCGTCGCCGAACGCAGAAGCTTCGGCCGGGGGATTTATACCACGAGTCATTTGCCAAGTGCGGAAAGTTCCGGCGGCCGCTGGCCGCGTTTCCCCGATTTGTGGTCGAATGACGAGCCATGCGACCGATCCGGGCCCTCATCGATTGCGCAGCGCTGCGCCACAATCTGGGCATCGCGAAGCGGCATGCGCCGCGCTCCCGGGTCTGGGCGGTGGTGAAGGCAAACGCCTACGGGCACGGACTCGCGCGCGCTGCGCGCTCGCTCGCCGCTGCCGACGGTCTCGCGCTGATCGAGCTGGAAGCGGCGATCGAGCTGCGCCGTATGGGCGAAACGCGTCCGATTCTCCTTCTACAAGGCGTGTTTTCTCTTGCGGAGCTCGGATCCGTCGCGAGCCAGGGATTCACCGTCGTCGTGCATCGCGAGGAGCAGGTGAGGATGCTCGAGACGGCACGCATCCCGGCGAAAATTCCCGTCTACCTGAAGCTCAACACTGGGATGAACCGCCTCGGCTTCTCCGGGGCCGGGCTGGGCGATATCATCGAGCGGTTGCGGCGCTGCGCAGGTGAGGTGACGCTGATGACGCATTTCGCCGATGCCGACGGAGAGCGCGGCGTGCGCTGGCAGCTCGAACGATTCGAGGCCGCAACCGCCGGAATGAACGTGCCGCGCAGCCTGGCCAACTCGGCCGCCCTGCTGCGCTACCCGGAAACTCACGCCGACTGGGTGAGACCCGGGATTGCGTTGTATGGATGTTCGCCTTTTCCCGACGAGAGCGCCGTCGCCCTGGGCTTCAAGCCGGCGATGACGCTGGCGAGCGAGCTCATCGCGGTTCGCGAGCTGCGCGCAGGGGACAGCGTCGGCTACGGCTGCACCTTCACGGCCGATGCGCCAATGCGGGTCGGCATCGTCGCCTGCGGCTACGCCGACGGTTATCCGCGCCATGCGCCCACCGGGACCCCGATACTCGTCGCCGGAAAGCGCACCCGCACCGTGGGCCGCGTGGCGATGGACATGCTGTTTGCCGATCTCAGCGGAATTTCCGGCGCAGAGGTCGGCTCGGCGGTGACTCTCTGGGGCGAAGGATTGTCCGCCGATGAAGTCGCGGCGAACGCGGGCACGGTGAGCTACGAGCTGCTGTGCGCGCTGTCGCCGCGCGTGCCCGTGGTCGAGAGCGATTGATGGCCAAAGCGAGAACTCTGTACGCCTGCACCGAATGCGGCGGCGAGTCGCCGAAGTGGCAGGGCCAGTGCCCGCACTGCGGCAACTGGAACACGCTGGTGGAGGGCGTTGCCGAGGCCGCGGTCAAGCATCGCTTCGCCGGCGTCGCTAAAGCGTCCTCGCTCAAGCGCCTGGCGGAGGTGAGCGCGCGCGAAGCGCGACGCATTGAGACCGGCATCGGCGAGCTCGATCGCGTGCTCGGCGGCGGCCTGGTCGCGGGGCAGGTGGTGCTGATCGGCGGCGATCCCGGGGTCGGGAAGTCCACCCTGCTCCTGCAGGCGCTCGCCGAGATGAGCGCTTCTTACAAGGCGGTATACGTCAGCGGCGAGGAATCCGCGGAGCAGATCGCGCTGCGCGCGCAGCGCCTCGCGCTCGATTCGGGAAAGCTCGAGCTGCTAGCCGAGATCCAGCTCGAGCGCATCCTCGCCACGCTCGAAGCCGCCAAGCCCGAGATTGCCGTCATCGATTCGATCCAGACGCTCTATTCGGAGAATCTCACCTCCGCGCCGGGTTCGGTCGCGCAGGTGCGCGAGTGCGTTGCGCATCTCGCGCGCTATGCGAAAGGCAGCGGCACGGTGATCGTGCTGGTCGGCCACGTCACCAAGGAAGGCGCGATCGCCGGCCCGCGCGTCGTCGAGCACATCGTCGATTCGGTGCTCTACTTCGAAGGCGACACGCACCAGAGCTTCCGGCTCATCCGCGCTTTCAAGAACCGCTTCGGCGCGGTGAACGAGCTGGGCGTATTCGCGATGACCGACAAGGGCCTGCGCGGTGTTTCCAACCCTTCGGCGATTTTCCTTTCGCAACATTCGGGAGAGGTCGCCGGATCGTGCGTGCTCGTCACCCAGGAAGGCACGCGGCCGCTGCTGGTGGAGATTCAGGCGCTGGTGGACGCGGCGCATGCGCCCAATCCCCGACGGTTGTCGGTCGGCCTGGAGCAAAATCGGCTGGCCATGCTGCTCGCGGTGCTGCACCGGCACGCGGGCATCGCCTGCTACGACCAGGACGTGTTCGTCAACGCCGTGGGGGGCGTGCGCATCAGCGAGCCCGCCGCCGACCTTGCGGTGCTGCTCGCCATCGTCTCTTCGCTCACCGACAAGCCGCTGCCCGGGAAGCTCGCGGTATTCGGCGAGATCGGGCTCGCCGGCGAGGTGCGCCCCGCGCCGCGCGGGCAGGAGCGGCTGAAGGAAGCCGCGAAGCTCGGTTTCACGCAGGCGATCATCCCGAAGGCGAACATGCCGAAGCAGAAGATCGACGGGATTGAGGTAATCGCGGTCGAGCGCGTCGCCGATGCGATTGCGCAGTTCCGCAAGTGAGCGCCGCAGAGGAATTGAAGGGAGCCAGGACATGAACGCAGCGCAGCCAGGAATCCTGGGTCCAGTACCGCGAGCCGCCCGGTACCTGTTTTTCGATCTGAATCAGGTCAGCGCGGCGGGCGAAGCGCTGCGGAGACTATCGAAAGTGGTCGACGGCAAAGGCGTCGTCGCCGGATTGGGCGAACCGCTGTTACGCGCGCTGGGGCGACCGATCGACGGTCTGCGCGAGTTCCCGAAGATCGAGGAACCGAGGGCGCGGGTTCCGTCGACCCAGGCGGCGCTCTGGTGCTGGTTGCGCGGCGACGATCGCGGGGAGCTCGTGCTGCGCGCGCGGGGTCTCGGGAAGATTCTCGCTCTGGCGTTCGAACCGGCCGGCGCGATCGACGCCTTTCGCTACGGTCGCGGCCTGGATCTGACGGGCTACGAGGACGGCACCGAGAATCCACGCGGGAAAAAAGCGGTCGACGCCGCCATCGTCAAGGGCAGGGGACCGGGACTCGACGGCGCATCCTTCGTCGCCGTGCAGCAATGGGTTCACGATCTTGATCGCTTCGACGCGATGGCGGGCAAGGACCAGGACAACGCCATCGGCCGGCGCAAGCGCGACAACAAGGAACTCGGCGGCGCGCCTTCATCCGCGCACGTGAAGCGCACCGCGCAGGAGAGTTTCGCTCCGGAAGCCTTCGTCCTGCGGCGCTCGATGCCTTGGGCGGATGCAACGCGGGCTGGGTTGGTATTCACAGCGTTCGGAAAGTCACTCGATGCCTTCGAGGCGCAGCTCAAGCGCATGACAGGCGCCGAAGACGGAACGGTGGATGCGCTATTCACGTTCACGCGACCGGTCACCGGCGCCTACTTCTGGTGTCCACCGGTGAAACGCAAAGGCCTGGATTTGCGTGCGATCGGGTTGTAGCCGCGCACTAAGCGGCTTGAAAATGGTGCTTCTCATACGTCAGAGCCGGGAAAGCGAATCATCTACAATTGTCTTGAAATGCAGGCAGCAGAAACCAGGAAAGGCAATTCATGAACTATCAATTTCAAGAAGAAGTGGGCAAGTTGATCTTGCGCCTTACGGTTGGGATTCTCATGCTGTTTCATGGGACGGAAATAATACTTAACCCCAGCGCTCTCGATTCCATGGGGAGCCAGCTCGCAAGTAGTGGATGGCCTGCGTTTGTCGCCTATGGCATCTATTTTGGCCAAGTTCTTGCGCCGTTAATGATCATTGTCGGAGTGTTTTCGCGCATTGGCGGCTTG
>JBGPTG010000102.1:0-10338 GCA_041490545.1 Gammaproteobacteria bacterium | reverse complement strand
GGTGAGCGGCGGTTCCTTCCAGTAGCCGCCCGAGGGGTCGGGATTCAGGTTGCAGCCGATGAAGCCGAACTCCTCCACGCAGCGCTCGAGCTCCGGTATGCAGGTCTTCGGAGAAACGCCGGGGCTCTGCGGCAACTGGCAGACCCCGACGAAGTTCTCCGGGTAGAGCGCGCAGACGCGGTGGATCATCTCGTTGCAATGCTCAGACCAGTGCCGGCTGGTGGTTTCGTTGCCGATGTGATGGCTCATCCCCATCGCGCGCGGCGAGAAAATGGTGATGTCGGTGCCGCGCTCGCGCTGCTGCTTCAGCTGCGCGCCCTCGAGGCTCTGGCGGATCTCGTCGTCGCTGATGCCCAGGGTCCCCTTCGCCGGGGCGTGTTTGGCGTCCTCCAGCGCGGCGATCTGGCGCTTGCGCCATTCCTCGAGCTGTTTGGGAGCAGTGGTGTAGTGTCCATGGCAATCGATGATCATGTCGTCTTCCTCTCTCGCTCATCCCTTCTGCAGGCCCGCAAGGATACCGCGGCGAGCCGATGCGAGGATAATCCGTGGACCGAATTCAAACACGGAGACCGCCAATGAGCAACGAGCAACGCGAAATCGTCGTCGTGGACGTGAAGATCCCGTTCCTGTCGATGGTGATCCTTCTGGTCAAGTGGGCAATCGCCGCCATTCCGGCGATGCTCATCCTCCTCGCCCTCGGGGCGATCGTTTCGATGGTGCTGGGCGGGGTATTCCACTGGAGCTGGATGGGACGCGGTATGGTGTAGCGCTGCGGCTGCAAGTAAGGTGTAAGCTGTCGGCCTGCAACATGGTTGCAGGCACCCGCTGGACCGTCGACTATCCGCACCGAAGATTGGAGCCGAACATGCCGGACATCCTGAAGTTGCTGAAACGCTACGTCGTGTACATCCCCCTGCTCATCGGGCTGTGCATCGGCATCTTCCCGTTCGTGATCTTCTACTGCACCACGCTGGGCATCGGGCAGATCCTGGACGCGGTGGTCCCTGCCAAACAATTCGGTAAGAAACTCGACGATATGTGGACGGTGCTCGGCAAGCCCTACGACTACCTGGTGGGCAAGCTGCTGTAGCGCGTGAAGGCCCCCCGGGGGGGCTGCGTCCCCTGTGACACTGCCCTGTGACACTGCCCTGAGACACTGAGACACCCCGGCGCGGTCGCTTTTCGTCGCGCCCTCTCGCAAGCCGTTCCCGCTCCACCGAAAAACCCGTAGCGCTCGATAAGGATCGTCGAACGCCCGGCGCCCGGCGCACGCCGCGGTGACGGCGGCGACGATCCCCGCCGGGCCGCCGCCCAGTACCACCATCTCGAATTCGCCGAGCACCGGCGTCACGCCCTGTTTTTCCTCGCTGTGACGGAGGGTCACGCGGCGTGTGGTGACCCCGGCTGGAACGGGCGTCAATTCGCATCCACACCAGCGCGCGAAAATCAGAGTTGTCGTCGGTAAACGACACCGCCTCGCGTGCAGCGGAGCCGTCCCCTTTCGAGACTTTTCTCACAAGCGAGCGAATACGCCTGGAAAAATCGTTTTTATTGCATACCGACGTCATATGTCATCGGCATACCATCAATCCCGATGACATTCCCGCAGTCCGGTCTAGCGTTTGCCGTGCCGGCCCCGCAGAAGGACTCCTCATGAAGCGATCGAACAGCCTGCTATTCCTTGCCGTGACCACCGTGGCGTTCGCCGCCTGCTCCGGGGGCGGTGGTGATCCGACCACCTGGTCGAACTCGACACCACCGAGCGACACGACGGCGCCCTCCCGGCCGTCTGGCCTTACCGCCGCGGCGGCCGGTTCAGCCGGGGCAAATCTGGCGTGGAGCGCGTCGACCGACAACATGGGCGTGACCGGCTATATCGTCCGCCGCAATGGCACTCAGGTAGCAACGTCCACCACAACGACTTATGCTGATACAGGACTGTCGGCTGGAACGACTTACACCTATACCGTCGCGGCTGAAGACGTAGCCGGCAATGTTTCGCCGAATTCGACCAGCGTCAGCGTCACGACCCCAAGCGTGGCCGACACGACACCGCCCTCCCAGCCCGCCGGCCTCACGGCTGCGGCAGCCGGTTCGACCGGTGCCAACCTGTCGTGGAATGCGTCAACGGACAACGTCGGGGTGACCGGCTATATCGTCCGCCGCAATGGCACTCAGGTAGCGACGCCTGCCACGACGAGTTTTGTCGATTCGGGCTTGTCTGCCGGAACGACTTACAGCTATACCGTCGCCGCTCGCGACGCAGCGGGCAATATATCGACTCCGGCAAGCGCGAACGTCACCACGGCGACCGCACAGCCTCCCGTGGCCGGTACATACTATGTTGCCGCCGATGGCAGTAATTCGAATACCTGTGCAAGCGCTCAAAATGCTCTTACGGCCAAACTGACCATCCAAGCGGGATTTGGATGTCTTGCCCCGGGCGATTCCCTAGTCATTCGCGACGGAACCTACTCAGGTTCGGCCAACGCGATCAGCGGTGTGCCCAATGGATCGCCCGGTAACTACATCACAATCAAGGCCGAAAACGAAGGCAACGTGATCATCATCGCGGGCCTGAACCTGGATCACACCAACTCATACCTCATATTTCAGGGGCTTCGGTTCCAGAACGCAGGCGATAAGACCATCGTCGGCAATCACCTGAAGTTCTTCAGAAATGAATTCAAGGGCGGCTGCCCCTCCGGCAACTGTGCCAACACCACGGTCGGCACAAACGACTTCAACGACACCGGGGACATTCTCTTTGAGGACAACTGGTGGCACGGACTGGGCGGTCGCTACAACCTGCTCATCTACAACGCCAACCGGGTGGTGGTACGCCGCGCGGTCATCCGGCACGACGGGGGCTGGACCGATACCAAGGGTGACCCCGAGGCGGGATTGAACTTCTACAACTCGACCAACTGTTCTGCGCAGAACGTCACCATCCTCGATTCGAACCTTGCCTACGATACGTGGCAGTCGGCCTTCTATAGCGTGCATAACAGCGCTTCGCCGAACGCGAACACCAACAACAGCTGGCTAGGGATTATCGCGCTCAACAACCTCTCGGGCTCCGACGGGGCGGGTCTTCGCTTCGATGGTGACGCGAGCCAAAGCAGCCATGTCGTCCAGGACGCGGTCCTGTGGGATGCCAATTGGGGAATGAACGTGGCATTCACTTCGTCGGTGGGCGTGACCGCGAGCCGCCTTACCATCGGGAAATCCTCCGGAAGCGGCACCGGAATAGACGGCGGGTCGGGGGGGACCAAGACCATCAGCAACGTCCGCTTCTTCGGCATGGGCGCCGGCAGCGGTGTCACGGTGACCAACACCGTTACTGGAAAGCCGACTTTCCTCACTCAACAGCTCGCCGGCGTCGGGGCGGACATTGTCAACCGCATCGGGACAGCCGAAACGTTCCAAGGGGACACGGGCTGGAACGTGGACACCGGACTGCTGCTCTGGCCGTTTCCGAACGAAGCCAGAATCAAGAAGGAGATGTGCACCGATGCGGGGGTCACACGCGGCTTTTGTTCCGACCCGGTCTCTCTCACCAACTACATCATGAATTACCTGGGGAACGGCGATCCCTATCCGTAATACCTCACCTGAGAGTTAAACCCGCAAGTTCATTACGGACTCGGGGCGGGATGCACGTTACGCAGATGCGGTCGCCGCCCGGGACAGCACCGTGACGGCGGGTGCACGCTGGCGTTCGAAGCGTGGAGAATTGAAGCGCGACTATGCCACAACCGGGTGCACCCTCGTGTCTTCAATGAAAAAGAAAAATGGGGTTGCCGAAGCAACCCCATTTTTCTTTTGCGCTGCCGGACGACGCTTCGTCCGCGCGCTCCCCGAGCGTCTTGTTGTTGTTATGAAGAATCCGGCTGGATAGGGCCGCGATTGTGCAATCCCCGTACGGATTGCCATGAAAGCATAGTCCATGGACACGGCGCCTGTACCCATTGTCAGCAAACCGTAAGGATCGGCGATTGTGACTACGCTTGCCGACGGCGAAACGGTATAAATGGGGCGAGCCAGCCAAGCCCGTTGCCACGAAACTTCATCGATGCCGTGCCCAGGGAGACCCCGATGCGAATCCACCTACTGCTTCCAGCCGCGGCCGCGGCGGCGCTCAGTCTAGCGACCATGGCGAACGCCCAGACTACCGGGACGGCCTACACGGTCAGCTACGTCGAAGTCGCGCCAGCCGCTAAGGAACGCGCCGCGGCGCTCCTCAAAGAAGCCGCCGTCGCCGGCCGCAAGGCCGCGGGCAACCTGCGCTACGAGGCGCTGCAGCGGCGCGAGCGACCCAACCATTTCGCCATCGTCGAAGCCTGGAGCAATGCCGGCGCGCGCGACGCGCATGCGGCGCAAGCGAAGGCGTTCCGCGCCAGGCTGCAGCCGCTGCTCGTCGCCGCCTACGACGAGCGCGCGCACACCGGCCTCGCAGTCGGTGCCATGGACGCCGGTGCCGGCGCGAAAGGGGCGGCGGTGTTCGCCGTGACTCACGTGGATTTCATCCCGCCGAAGAAGGACGAAGGCGTCGCGGGGCTCGAGCAACTCGCCGTTCCGAGCCGTGCCGAAGGCGGCAACCTGCGCTATGAAGTGCTGCAGCAGGCGAACCGTCCGAACCACCTCACCCTGGTGGAAATCTGGCAGGATCACGCCGCGCTGGAGCGCCACGAAGTCGCGGTGCACACGGTGAAATTTCGCGAGGTGGCGCTGCCGATGAGCGGCGCGCTGTTCGACCAGCGGCTGTATTCGGCGATCGAGTAGCTACCACCGCAGCTGGCCCGTCCGCGGAGAAGACCAAGGCGATCGCCGCAGCGCTGGACTGGATGCTCTGCCGCCCGGCGGCATGGAACGTCGCGGCGGGCGCGATGAGTTAAGCTCGCGCCCGCATGGACACCCTGACCCACGCGCTCTCGGGGGCACTGCTGGCGCGGGCCACCGCGCCGAAGGACTCGCCCCCCGGTTCGCTGCCGCGGCGCATGGCGGCGGGGTTTTTCGCCTGCGCCGCGCCCGATCTCGACATCATCGTGAGCTTCGCCGGGCCGACTCTGTACCTCGCGAACCACCGCGGCGTGACGCATTCATTCGTCCTGCTGCCGCTGTGGGCGCTGCTCTACTCGTGGCTGCTGGCGAAGATTCTGCGCGAGCCGCGCGGCTGGCGCGCGCTGTACGGGGTCACCGCGCTCGGCCTTGGCCTGCACATCGCCGGCGACGTCATTACCAGCTATGGCACCATGATCCTCGCGCCGTTTTCCGACTGGCGCGCCGCCATCGGCACGACTTTCATCATCGACCTGTGGTTCAGCGGCATCATCGTCGCCGGTCTCGCCGCCTCGGCGATCCTGCGCCGCGCGCGTTGGCCGGCGCTCGCGGCGGCCACAGTCCTGGCCGGTTACTTGGGCTTCCAGTACCTGCAGAAGGAACGGGCAATCGAGTTCGGGGAGCGCTACGCTCGCGATCACGGTATCAGCGGTGCGACCGTCAACGTGCAGCCGCGGCCGGTCTCGCCTTTCAACTGGACGGTGTTCGTCTCCGACTCCGAGGCGCATCGCTTCGCTAACGTGAACCTGAACCGAGCTGAACCGCGCGGCTATCGTCCGGGAGACGGCTTCATCGCAATGCTCGACTCCGCCTATGAGCCGCCCTCAAGCGCCCACTGGGAGACGCGAACCCGCTACGGCGAAGGCGCGGTAAAGGCGCTCGCCCAGGAGGCGTGGAATTCTCCGGCGATGGCGGTATACCGCTGGTTCGCCGAACTTCCGGCCTTCGAGGCCGCAGGCACGGGTTCGACCTGCGTGTGGTTCATCGACCTGCGCTTTTACACGCCGGGGCGCTCCTCCACGCCGTTCCGCTACGGTGCCTGCCGCGACCGGCCGGACGCGCCCTGGCGGCTGGTGCCGCCCGCCTGATCGCTCAGGACATCAGCGCCCGCGCACCCAGCGGAATCAGCACCGCCCCCAGCACGCCGTGCAATCCCATGGCGAGGCTGGCATAAGCCCCCGCTTCGGGATTCACGCTGAACGCCCTCGATGTGCCCAGGCCGTGGGCGGCGACGCCGATGGCGAAGCCGCGCTGCCACCATTCGCGGCTGCGCACGAAATCCAGGACGAAGCGCGCGAGCACAGCGCCGAGGATGCCGGTGCTCACCGCGAACACCGCGGTCAGCGTCGGCGATACGCCGATGCGCTCGGCGATGCCCATGGCGATCGGCGCGGTCACGGACTTGGCGACGAACCCGCCGGCGATTGCGGCATCGGCGCCGAGCAGGCGCGCGATTCCCACCGCGCTCACGATGGAGGTCACGCCGCCCGCGAGCAGCGCCGCGAGCAAGGGCACGATCCGTCCGCGCAGCGCATCGAGCCCCTTGTAGATCGGGACCGCCAGCGAAACCGTCGCGGTGCCGAGCAGGAAGTGGACGAACTGTGCGCCCTCGAAGTACTTCGGGTACGGCATGTCGATCAGCGTGATCGTAGCGGCGATCAGGACGATCGCGATCAGCACCGGGTTCGCCAGCGGGTGCCGCTTTGCCCGCTCGTAGGCGATCAACCCGAGCTGGTACGCGCCGAGCGTGAGAACGAGCGCGAGCAGCGGGCTGCCGGAGAGGTAGACCCAGATCTCGTGAACGTTGGGAAATCCAGGAGTCACCAGCGCGTTCACTTGCGCGGGCTCCGGGACAATCCCTTCAGGACGAGCGCAGTCACGGCGATGGTCAGGACCACGCTCACGACAAGGGCCAGGGCGATCGCGACGACATGACTCTTCAAGTGCGGCCAGAACATCACGACGCCGACAGCGGCGGGAACGAAGAGCAGCCCGAAGTGCTGGCTGAACGCCGTCGCCACCCCATCGAGGGAAGCGTTCACGCTCTTTCGCAGAGCGAGAAATCCGATCAGCAGGACCAGGCCGATCACCGGACCCGGAATGAGCGGCAGGAGGAAATGCCCGACCAGTTCGCCGATGCCTTGGAACAGCAGGATCTGTACGAGCCCGGGAATCATTCAGCGTGGTTGCCCGGAGTCGGCTGCCTGGATGCAGTCGCCCGGCTATCGCCAGCGGGCCTGACCACCTCGAACAGCAGCCGCCCGATCCGCCACAGCGTCAGCAGGCGCGCACTCCAGGCGAGAGCGAACTTCGGGCGCAACACTGCGATGACCGTGGCAGCCGCCACGACCAGGTACGGCCGCGCGCGCAGCCACCTCGCCCACGCGATGCCGCGGTCGGCAACAACCAGCACACTGCGGCACACACCGATTCCCCTGGAGAACGCGCCCCGCTGCGCCTCCGCCTCCGCGAGCAGCCGCTCGCGCCTCGCGTGAATCTCGGCAAGCGCGCTCATTCTCCCTCCAGCTTCGCCCGGTCCTTGCGCAGTTCGGCGAGCGTCGCCGCAAGCAGACGCGGACGCTGCCGCACCGCCGCACGCAGCATCAGCAGAGCGACGACCCCGCCCGCGCCCAGGGCGCCGGCGAGCGCGCCGATGGCGAGAAGGCGGTTCGTGTCCCAGAAGAGCACCACCACCAAGAGCACTCCCAGGATAACCGCAAGGCCGAGGCAGAACGCCGCCACGGCCGCGAGCAGCGCGATCCGCGCGAGCAGCGCGCGCTGCTCGTCGATCTCGCTCGCGAAGATCTCGAGACGGTTCTGCAGGAGGGCGAGAAAGGTCCGGGCGAGATCGCGCAGCGAATCGAGCAGGCCCTCGGCGCGCCCGGCTTCCTCTGTCATGTGAATCCCCTAACGACGGCCGATTAACAGGCCGAGCGCAATTCCCACCAGAGCGGCGACCCCAACCGCCTGCCAGGGTTTGTCACGCACGTAATCGTCGGCCGCGTGCAGCGCTGCGCGTGCCTGCTCTTCGGCTTCGGCTCCGAGCGGGCCGAGGCCGGATTTCGCCGATTCCAGCCGATCCTGCATCCTGGCGCGGGCGGCGGCGATCGCCTCCCCGGCTTCGCCGGCGGTGGCGCGCAGCAGTTCCTCGGCATCGGCAATCACCCGCCGCAGATCGTCCGCAAGTTTTCCCGTCGTGACTTCGCCGTCCTGCATGGAGGCCTCTCGGTGAGGGGATGTGCACCGGGCCGCGCGCAAAGCCCGCCCGGCCCCGAGCCCAGACTAGCGGGTTTCACACCGCGAATCAACCGCACTCGGGCACCACGATGGCCGGCACTCCTTTAAACTGCCCTACGGTAACTCACCATGACGCCCACCGAAACCGCTCCCTCCACGCCCGGCGCCATGCACCGCCTGCGGCTCTACTACGAGAAGAACGAGAGCCAGATCGCGGTGCTCTCGTTCATCTGCGGCTTCGTGTTCGACGTGCTCACCGCAGACCGCGTCGATTCCTGGTTCACCATCGGCCAACAGGCCGCGTATCTCGCGCTGATTCTGCTCGCGCTGCTGCAGATGTTCTTCGAGCAGGGCGGGCCGCCGCCCGACCCCGCGGCCCTCCCCGCCCCGAAGCGCTGGTACTACCGGTACCGCACCGCCGTGATTCATTTTTTCCTCGGCACACTGCTCAACCTGTACACGATATTCTTCTTCAAGAGTTCCTCGCTGCTGGTGTCGTTCTCGTTCCTGGGACTGATGGTGCTGCTGCTCGCGGCCAACGAGTCGAAGCGACTCAAGTCGCGCGGGCTGACGTTCAAGTTCGCGCTGTTCAGCCTGTGCGTGCTGTCGTTCTCGGCGGCGGTCGTCCCGGTGTTCGCGGGTTCGATCGGGCTTGTCGTGTTCCTCGCGTCGATGGGGGTCGGCAGCGTGCCGGCGCTGGCCGCGGCAGCCTGGATAGGGCGGCGATCGCCGAGCCTGGCAGTGCGCGCGCGGCGCCAGATCCTGGTGCCCGCAGGGGCGGTGCTCGCCGGGTTCCTGCTCTTCTACCTGTTCCGGCTGATTCCTCCGGTGCCGCTGTCGCTGCCGTTCATCGGCGTGTACCACGGCGTTGAGAAGCAGGACGACGTGTATCGCCTCAGCCACGAGCGCCCGCTGTGGCGCTTCTGGCACAACGGCGACCAGGAGTTCGTCGCTCGGCCCGGCGACCGGGTGTACGTATTTTTCCGCATCTTCTCGCCCACGCGGTTTTCCGACCAGGTGCTGGTGCGCTGGTACTGGAAGGACGGCGCGCGCGGCTGGGAGCTGCAGGACTCGATCCCGATCAGGATCGTCGGCGGGCGCGAGCAGGGTTTCCGCGGCTACGGATTCAAGTCAAAGTACCAGCCGGGAGAGTGGAAGGTCCAGGTGGAAACCACCGACGCCCGCGAGATCGGCCGCGTGTATTTCGACCTGGAACTCGGCCCCGAGGCGCCGCGCACCTTCGACATCGACATCGAATAGCGCCGTCATGCCCCGCAGGAGCGCCGGCCCGTCGCCCGTCGCCCGCGCTGCCGCACCAGCGTCGCGCAGGTCGCGCCGCACCGGCAGGCGCGCGGGCGGGCGGGCGCTGCGGCGCCGCTTCCAGCGCGCACTCCACGCGATGCCGGCTGCGCCGCTTCCGCTGCAGATCCTGGCCGGCGCGGCGTTGTTGCTCGCGCTTTTCTTCGCCGTCAACTGGGTGGTGCAGGTGGCGCGCAAGCCGGCCGAAATGTTCTTCCCCGTGAGCGGGGTGCTTAACAAACCGCCGGCGGAGACTTGGCTGCGCTATGGGTGGCTGTTCCGCGAACATTCCACGGCGACCATCACGCCCGAGCTGCTGGCGGCGCTCGCGCAGGTGGAAGGCGCGGGCAACCCGGTCGCGCGCACTTACTGGCGCTGGCACTGGGCCTCGCAGCCCTTTGAGCTGTACCGTCCGGCGTCGAGCGCCGTGGGCATGTACCAGATCACCGACGCGGCGTTCCGCGAGGCGAAGCGCTACTGCATCCACGACCACGCCGTCACCGAGGACGGTTCCTGGCACGACCTGCGATCGTGCTGGTTCAACCGCCTCTACACGCGCGTCATTCCCAGCCACGCCATCGAAATGACCGCGGCTCTCCTGGACCGCGGCGTCACGAATACGCTTGCGCACCGGGGAATCGCCGCCGTTACGCCGCAGCAGAAGCAGGATCTGGCCGCAGTCATCCACCTGTGCGGCGGAGGAGCGGGCGACGCGTACGCGCGGCGCGGCTTGCGTCTCGCAGCCGGCCAGCGCTGCGGCGACCACGACGTCGCGCACTATCTCGCGCAGCTCAACACGACAAAAGCGCACTTCAAGCGGATAGCGGCTGCGGAGGAAGACTGAGATTCTTGCGGCATAATGCGCACATTGCAAGAATCGGGATCCTGATCGTCGACAAGGGAAGTCGCGTGAAAAGCATGCTTGTTGGAGTAGCGTTGCTCGGGGATGCAATACTGGCG
>JBGPTG010000101.1:0-10456 GCA_041490545.1 Gammaproteobacteria bacterium | reverse complement strand
CCGGGAAGCTCAAGGTCGCCAAGGTCAACGTCGATGAAAACCAGGAGATCCCGAGGAAGTACGGGATTCGCGGCATACCCACGCTGATGCTCTTCAAGAACGGCAACATGGAGGCCCAGAAGGTGGGCGCGTTGTCGAAATCCCAGCTCACCGCATTCCTTGACAGCAACATCTAAAGACCCTATCCTTTCCGCAAGAGGCTGGAGGCAAAAGAAGTAGAAGTAGTCGCCAGCCCTCCGGCACCCCCGGCAGGCAGTATCCGGGCGCCATCCCTCCCCGTTTCGGTTCCCGGTTGTTCCATTCGAACGGTTTGAGGTCGTTCATTCCGCTTGGGCGTTTTATGCACCTATCCGAACTCAAGACACAACACGTCAGCCAGTTGCTCGAAATGGCGACGACGAACGAGATCGACGGCGCCAACCGGATGCGCAAGCAGGAGCTGATTTTCGCGCTCCTGAAGAATCGCGCAAAGAAAGGTGAGTCGATATACGGTGACGGCACGCTGGAGGTGCTGCCCGATGGCTTCGGCTTCCTGCGCTCGCCCGATACCTCTTACCTCGCTTCGACCGACGACATCTACGTCAGTCCGTCGCAGATTCGCCGATTCAATCTGCACACTGGAGATTCGATCGAGGGCGAAATCAGAACACCCAAGGACGGCGAACGCTACTTCGCTCTCGTCAAGGTCGACAAGGTCAACGCCGACCAGCCCGAATCGTCCAAACACAAGATTCTCTTCGAGAACCTGACGCCGCTGCATCCCGACGAGCATATGAAGCTCGAGCGCGACATTAAAGGCGAGGAAAACATCACCAGCCGCATCATCGACATCATCGCTCCCATCGGCAAGGGCCAGCGGGGGCTGATCGTTTCGCCGCCCAAAGCCGGAAAAACGGTGCTGATGCAGCAGCTCGCGCACGCCATCATCGCGAACAATCCCGACATCGTGCTGATCGTACTCCTCATCGACGAGCGCCCGGAGGAAGTCACCGAGATGACGCGCACCGTGAAGGGAGAGGTGGTCGCTTCAACTTTCGATGAGCCCGCGTCGCGGCACGTGCAGGTTGCCGAGATGGTGATCGAAAAAGCGAAGCGCCTGGTCGAGCACAAGAAGGACGTGGTGATCCTCCTCGACTCGATCACGCGGCTTGCGCGCGCCTACAACACCGTGGTGCCGGCCTCGGGCAAGGTGCTCACCGGTGGCGTGGACGCGAATGCGCTGCAGCGACCGAAACGCTTCTTCGGCGCCGCGCGAAACATCGAGGAAGGCGGCTCGCTCACCATCCTGGCCACGGCGCTCATCGACACGGGTTCCAGGATGGACGACGTGATCTACGAGGAGTTCAAGGGTACCGGCAACATGGAAATCCACCTCGATCGCAGAATGTACGAAAAGCGCATTTTCCCCGCGATCAACGTCAACCGTTCCGGAACGCGCCGCGAGGAATTGCTCATCAAGCCGGAGATCCTTCAGAAGGTGTGGGTACTGCGGAAGCTGCTGTACCCGATGGACGATCTCGAGGCCGCAGAGTTCCTGGTCGACAAGATTCGCCTCACCAAGAACAACGGCGATTTTTTCGACTCGATGCGCAGGGGCTGACCCACGCAGCGGGGCACTTGTCCAAACACGTGAATTCAGACATAATTTTGCCCCTCCGGCCACACGGCAACATCAAGGACGATGCCATGAAAGACAAGATTCACCCCGACTACAAGGAAATCACGGTTGCCTGCAGTTGCGGGAATACCTTCAAGACGCGCTCCACGCTGGGTAAAGATCTCAAGGTGGAAGTGTGTTCGGCGTGTCACCCGTTTTTCACGGGCAAGCAGAAAATCGTCGATACCGCTGGTCGGGTCGAGAAGTTCCGCCAGAAGTACAGCCGCAAGAAGGCCCCGGCGAAGCCTGCCAAGCAGGCTTCCGCCTGATGTCGGCATCGTCGCGCGGCAGTTTGTCGGCTGCAGCAGAGCGGCGTTGATACGCGCCACCAGGAAAAAGGCAGCTTCGGCTGCCTTTTTTTGTTTGGCATGCAGCACGGTGTCCGCTGCCGGCGCTGAAAATTTCCGGAACCGACCGGTTGACGTGAACAGATGAACGCCGCCGCCCGCAACCTGGCGCTTCCGCTTGCCGCGGCCCCCGCCGCGCTCCTCGTGCTCGCCTACCTGCTGCCGGGGCTGGTCGGTCATGATCCCTGGAAGACCGAGGATGCGATCGGCATCGGTATCGTCCACCAGATGCTGGAGCACGGACAATGGCTGATTCCGCACCTGGCAGGCGAGCCGTTTCTCGAGGACGGACCGCTCTACTACTGGATCGCGGCGCTGACGGCAAAACTGTTCGGTCTGGTGCTTGCACCCCACGACGGGGCGCGATTGGCGAGCGGCCTGCTGATGGCCCTTATTCTTGCCTGTGTGCGTCTCGCGGGACGCGAACTCTACGGCAAGACCAAAAGCGCGAGCGCAGGACTCGTTCTGCTGGGCTGCCTGGGACTGCTGGCTCACGCGCACGAAACGCTGGCAGAGATCAGCATGCTGGCCGGACAGGCGATCGCCTGGTATGCCATCGCGCTTGCCCGGCGCAAGCCGTACTCCGCCGGCTGGCTGCTCGGAGCCGGATTCGTCGTCGCCTTCCTCAGCAAGGGAGTTGCGGCAGCGATTGCACCGATGCTGGTGTCCCTGGCGGCACCACTCGTGTCGGACGCCTGGCGCCGAAGAGAATATTTCTTCACACTGCTTGTCGGGATTGTCATGTTCGTGGCGATCTGCGGCGCCTGGCTCGGCCTGGCCGAATACCGGTCGGCGGGATTCGCGACTGCGTGGTGGCAGGCGAGCGAAGCGGCTTTTGTCCGCCCGGCCGCAAGTATCCTTGGCTACTGGCCGGAAACGATCGCTTGGACGACCTGGCCTGCCTGGCCTCTCGCCCTCTGGACCTTGTGGGAGCAGCGTCGCCGTACCTTCGACGCGGGCACGCGCATGCTGAGCCTCGCATTCGTGGTGTCACTCGTTGTGCTGCTGTCGCTGGCGGATCCGCGAGAGGTCTATGCGCTCCCCCTGCTGTTGCCCCTGAGCCTGCTTGCAGGAGCGGGGGTACCCACCCTGCGCCGCGGTGCGGCCAACGCACTGGTCTGGTTCGGGGTCATGACCGCGGCATTCCTCGGCGCGATCCTGTGGCTGGGTTGGGTTGCGATGATGACCGGGGTCCCGGCTTTTCTCGCGCGGACCTTTACCCGGCTCGAACCCGGATTCTCTGGACAGTTCTCCGCAACGGCGCTTGTCGTCGCCCTCGCGTTGACCTTTGCCTGGCTCTGCCTGGTTCTGAAGGGGGAGCGGTCGGTATTTCGCGGGCCGACTTTCTGGGCAGCCGGGATCACACTTGTGTGGGGTCTCGCCATGACGCTGATCCTCCCCTGGATCGACTACGGCAAGAGTTACCGCCCGGTCGCGGAGGCGCTGAAAAAGCACGTGCCGGAGGGCGTGCGCTGCGTGGAAAGCCGCGGCTTGGGCGAACCCCAGCGCGCGGTACTCGATTATCACGCGGGCATCGTGACCCAGCGCCTCGAGCGCGAGAGCGGGAAACGCTGCCCGCTTCTGCTGGTCCAGGTCCGCGACGGCCATCCCGAGCGCATCGAGCCAGGCTGGACGCTCCTCTGGGAGGGGCGCCGTCCGCGCGATCGCGAGCGCTACCAGCTCTATCGCAGGCCTTCATGAGCCCTCTGACCTTATCGCCGGCCTGGCTTGCGCTCGTGGCGCATCACGAACGGATGTCGGCCACGAGTCTGCGCAGCCTGTTCGCGGCAGACCCGGCGCGTGCGGAGCAGTTTTCCCTGGAGGCAGGAGAACTCCTGCTCGACTACTCGAAGCATCGCATCGATTCGGAAACCATGCGATTGCTGGGTGCGCTGGCCACGCAAGCCAGGGTCACCGAATGGATTGCCGCGATGTTCGCGGGGGACGCAGTCAACAACACCGAGGACCGCGCGGTGCTTCACGTAGCCCTGCGCTCGAATCTCGCGGTGTTTCCGCCGGGCCGCGATGTCATGGCCGAGGTGCGCGCGGCACGCGCTCGCATGCGCGCCCTCGCGGATGCCGCACAGCGTGGAGACCTGAAGGGAGCGACCGGCCAGGCCATCACGGACATCGTGAATATCGGCATCGGCGGATCGGACCTGGGACCTAGAATGGCGGTCCGCGCGCTGCGGAAGTTCCACCGCAAAGGCCTCCGGGCGCATTTCGTTGCCAATATCGATCCGGCCGACCTGGATGCCGTTCTCCCCGGGCTCAATCCAGCCACGACTTTCTTTGTCGTCGCCTCCAAGACATTCACAACCGCCGAAACTCTGGAGAATGCGCGTCGCGCACACGCCTGGCTGGAGGCCGGGCTGGGGGATGCGGCGGAGATCTGGCGCCATTGGGCCGCCGTCACCGCCAACCCGCAGGGCGCCGTGGCGCTGGGCGTTGCCCCCAGTCACGTTTTCCCCATGTGGGATTGGGTCGGCGGGCGCTATTCGATCTGGTCGGCGGTAGGTCTGGCCGTCGCGCTGGCCGTGGGCATGGACGCGTTCGAGGACTTCCTCGAGGGCGCGCGCGCGATGGACGCCCATCTTCTGGGCGCGCCGCTGGAGCGCAACGCGCCGGTGATCCTGGCCCTTCTGGACATCTGGTACGTGAATTTCTTCGGAGCGCAGAGCCACGCCGTCATCCCCTACAGCGAGGATCTGCGCGAATTCCCCGGCTATCTTCAGCAGCTCGAGATGGAATCGAACGGCAAGCGGGTCGACCGCGAAGGCCAGGTCGTCGACTATGCCACCGCGCCCTCGGTCTGGGGCGCGACGGGCACGCCGAGCCAGCATTCGTTTCACCAGCTGTTGCACCAGGGGACGCACCTCATCCCCGTCGACTTCATCGTGTTTGCTCAAGGGGACGGCGACTCGGAGTCGAACTCGGCGCTTGCGGCCAACGCGCTCGCGCAAAGCGCGGCGCTCGCCTTCGGCAATGCGCCAGCGGGCGCCCCGCACAAAGAGCTGCCCGGGAATCGCCCCTCGAGCACGCTGCTGTTCAGGCGGCTGTCGCCCGGTGCCTTGGGAGGGTTGATCGCCCTTTACGAACACAAGGTATTCGTACAGGGCATAATCTGGAACTTGAACAGTTTCGACCAATGGGGCGTCGAACACGGCAAGAATCTCGCCCGCGCGCTGCTGCCGCAGTTGCTGCGGGGCGAAGAGGACCCCGCCCTCGACTCTTCAACCCGGGCGCTGCTGCGGCGGATTCGCCGAAACACCTGAAACCAGAGGACTACCATGAACGATGACACCTTCAATCTGAGTATCCGCAAGTTCCTGAAGATGGTGGGCGTCGGATCGCAGCGCGAGATCGAGCAGGCTGTTGCCAAGGCGCGCGCCGGCGGCGCGATCAAGGGCAACGAGAAGTTCCCTGCCTCGGTCACGCTTGAGGTACCGGGGCTCAAGCTCTCGGTCAAGTTCGACGGCCGGATCGACCTCGAGTAGTCCCGCGGCACCGTGAACCGGCCGGGCGAGCCCAACGTCGCGCTGATGGAGGAGTTGCGCTCGCTCCTCGGCGAGCGCGCCACCTCCGCTCGCGGTGTACGCGAACATCACGGGAAGGACGAATCCTATTTCCCTTATGCACCCCCCGACGCGGTGGTGTTTCCCGAAACGACCGAGGAAGTCCGCGCCATCGTCGATGTCTGCCGGCGCCACAAGACACCGCTGATTCCGTTCGGCGTCGGAACCTCGCTCGAGGGGCACGTGCTCGCCATCCATGGCGGCGTATGCGTCGATCTGTCGCACATGAACAAGGTCATCGCAGTGCACGAGGCAGACATGGATGCGGTGGTCCAGGCGGGCGTGACGCGGAAGCAATTGAACGAGCACATCCGTCACACCGGCCTGTTCTTTCCGGTCGATCCCGGCGCCGACGCCACGCTTGGCGGAATGGCGGCGACGCGCGCGTCGGGCACAAACGCAGTCCGCTACGGAACCATGCGGGAAAACGTGCTCGCACTGACCGTCGTGCTCGCCGACGGTCGCGTCATCACCACCTCACGCCGTTCGCGAAAGTCAGCGGCCGGTTACGAACTGACGCGGCTGTTCGTCGGCTCGGAGGGGACTCTGGGGATCATCACCGAGCTGGTGGTGCGTCTCTATGCGATCCCCGAGGCGATTTCCGCCGCAACGTGCTCGTTTCCCGACATGGCGGGAGCCGTGAATACGGTGATCCACACCCTGCAATCGGGGATTCCCATCGCGCGCAGCGAGGCCCTGTGCGCGACCACCATGAAGGCGATCAACGCGTACTCCAGGACAGCCTACCGCGAGCAGCCGACGCTGTTTCTCGAATTCCACGGCAGCCACGCGGGCGTGGAAGAACAGGCCAAGCTGGTTCAGGAAATCGCCAGGGAAAACGGCGGGATGGATTTCGAGTGGACCGCAAGGTCCGAAGACCGCAACCGCCTCTGGTCGGCGCGGCACCAGGCGTACTTCGCCTGCCTGCAGCTGCGACCGGGCTCACGTGCCGTGTCCACCGATGTGTGCGTGCCGATATCGCGGCTCACCGAGTGCATTGTCGAGACGGCGGACGACATCGCGCATGCATCGATGCCGATTCCGCTCTTCGGGCACGTCGGCGACGGAAATTTCCACTGTGAGATCCTGATCATGCCTGGCAACGCGGCCGAGCTGGCCGAAGCCAAGGCCTTTAACGAACGTGTCGTCGACCGCGCACTGGCCATGGAGGGTACCTGCACGGGCGAGCACGGGATAGGCTTCGGCAAGATCGCATCCTTGCGAAAGGAGCTCGGTGACGCGGTCGACCTGATGGTCACGCTCAAGCGCAGTCTGGATCCGGAGAACCTGATGAACCCGGGTAAAGTCGTGGAGCTGAGCGGCTAAGATCGGGGCTCGGGATACTAGACTTTCAGGAAGTGCTCGCGGTAGTACTTCAGCTCTTCGATCGATTCGTGGATGTCGGCCAGGGCTTCATGCTTGCCCAGTTTCGTCAGACCCTTGGCGATTTCCGGCTTCCAGCGCCGCACCAGCTCCTTCAGCGTGCTGACATCCAGGTTACGGTAATGGAAGTACGCCTCCAGTCGCGGCATGTAGCGCGCCAGGAAACGCCTGTCCTGGCATATCGAATTGCCGCACATCGGTGAAGTCTTCCCTAGAATGTGCTGGGCGAGGAAGGCGAGCAACCGTTCCTCCGCTTCCTCCTCTTTCAGCAACGAAGCCTTCACCCGCTCGATCAGGCCCGTTCGCGAATGGGTGCTCTTGTTCCAGTTGTCCATTGCATCGAGCACCGCGTCGGTCTGGTGCACGACGAGCACGGGCGCTTCCGCAACCGTGTTCAGCTGGGAATCGGTGACGACAATCGCGACCTCGATGATGCGATCCCGGTCCGGGTCGAGGCCGGTCATCTCCATGTCCAGCCAGAGGAGGTTGTTCTGATCCTGCGCCAAGCGGTCCCTGTCCGAATGCGTGTGTAGAATGGCAATTGTCGCATAATAGATCGTCCTGCCCCATGCATGTCGCCACGGCCGTGTTTCTGGCAGCGCTCCTGCTGACCACATCCACGCGCTTGTGGCTTGCGTTGCGGCACGTGCGGCACGTTACCGCCAACCGCGACGCCGTTCCCCCGGAATTCGCCGGACGTATTTCCGCAGAGGCGCACCGCAAAGCCGCCGACTATACGGGCGCCAAGACCCGCCTGGGCGTTCTGGAAACGCTGGTGTCGGCGGCGGTGCTTCTGGGGCTTACTCTGGGCGGCGGTCTCGAGCTCATGTCGGAAATCCTCGGGCGCGTCTTCACGCCCGGAGGCCACGTCCACGGCATGGCATTGATCACCTCGGTCATCGTGGTTCTCAGTCTCGTCGACTTGCCGTTCGACATCATCCGGACCTTCGCCATCGAGGCACGCTTCGGCTTCAATCGCACGGGTCTGGCCCTGTTCCTTACGGACCTGGCCAAGCAGGCGGTGATGGGAGCGCTACTCGGGCTGCCTCTGGCGTTCTGTGTGCTCTGGCTCATGGCCCGCATGGGAGAATTCTGGTGGCTGTACGTCTGGGTGACCTGGCTCGCATTCAATCTCGTCGTGATGGCCGTCTACCCGATCGTCATCGCGCCGCTGTTCAACAGGTTCTCCCCTCTCGAAGACGCGGATCTCCGCAGCCGCATTGAAGCGCTGCTCGCCAAGTGCGGCTTCCGGTCCCGCGGGCTCTTCGTGATGGACAACTCGAAGCGGTCGAGTCACGGCAATGCTTACTTCACCGGCTTCGGTGCAGCGAAGCGCATCGTGCTTTTCGATACCCTGATTTCGCGGCTTGCGCCTGTGGAGGTAGAGGCGGTGCTGGCGCACGAGTTGGGGCACTTCTCGCTGCATCATGTGTGGAAGCGCACGGCTCTGCTGTTCGGCGCCAGCCTCGCCTTTCTGTGGGCGCTCGCATGGCTGATGGGGCATGACTGGTTCTATGCGTCTCTGGGCGTGCGCTCTCAGGGCACGGCGATGGCGCTGGTGCTCTTCTTCCTGGTCGCTCCGGTATTTTCATTTCTGCTGCGGCCCATCGCTACCATGCATTCGCGCCGGCACGAGTTCGAAGCCGACGCATTCGCCGCCCGGCATGCCGATGCGCGCGATCTTGCGGGCGCGCTGGTCAAGCTCTACCAGGACAATGCTGCGACCCTGACCCCGGACCCGTTGCACTCTGCTTTCTTCGACTCACATCCCCCGGCCCTGCTGCGTATCGCGCGGCTGGAATCCCTCAAGCCCGAGGAGGCCTAGGATGACTTCGCTCGCCCTGAAGAACTGCCGGCCGCTGCCCGCCGGAACCCCTGCCCTGACGTCCACGCAATTGGGCCCGCTCATGCAGGAGCTGCCTGGCTGGACCCAGCTGGGGAAGACGATTTCGAAGACCTGGTCGTTCGACAATTTTCACCAGACCATGGCGTTCGTGAACGCGGTTGCGTGGATCGCTCACCGCGAGGACCATCATCCGGACATGACGCTCGGTTACAACCGCTGTCGAGTGGAATTCAGCACGCATTCCATCGGCGGCGTTTCCGAGAACGATCTTATCTGCGCCGCGAAAATCGAAGCCCTTTACACCGGCTGAAACCGTGCCATGAAAGCGCTCTTCTCTTCGCACAACCTCATCGACACGCACCACCTGAAGAACCTGCTGCAATCCGCGGGGATCCGTTGCCGGATCATGAACGAGGAGCTGGCGCGGCTCGCCGGTGAAGTGCCGTTTCCCGAGTGTGCCATGCAGCTGGTCGTTGAACGCGAAGCCGATCAGGTGGCGGCAGAATCGATCGTCGGTGAATTTCTTCACCCGCGGACTCGCACCACGCAATCCTGGCGCTGTAGCGTTTGCGCCGAAGTAATCGAGGATCAGTTCACAGCGTGCTGGAAATGCGGCACCGACCGCAACATCGGGACAAGCTCTGGCGCCTAGCTCAGAGCCGCCGCGATCCCCAGCGCCAGAATCAGCACCAACCACATCACGAGGGCGCGCCAAACCAGGCCGACGGTGCCGGCGAGATGCGCGGTATCGGCGTCATCGCCCAACCCGAGTTCGGGCCGGCTCACAAGTTCGCCATGCTCGGAAACGGGCATGCCGAGCCTGACTCCCATGGCGCCGGCACCGGCGGCAAGCACGATGCCGAGTAACGGGTCGGACCACTTCCCCGCCTGGGTCCGCCAGCAGTGCACCGCGTCCTCGAAATCACCTACGATGGCGAACGCAGCCGCGGTGAATCGGACCGGCAGCCAGTCGATGACCATGAATGCGCGCCCGGCGAAACGGCCGAACGGTTCCAGTTCAGGGGGACTCCAGCGCTGCGCCAGAAACCTCGCGGACCGATAAAGGACCGCCCCGATGGGACCGGGGAGGAGCACGAACCAGAACGCCACTCCGAATACGTACCGGTGCGAAGCGACAAGCGCTTCTTCGATCGTCAGTCGCGCGATCGCCTCGCGATCGAGGTCATCGCAGCTTGCACCGCGCCAGGCGGCGAGGCTCCGGCGGGCCCGCGCGAGATCGTTGTCCTTGAGCGCCAGGTGAATTTCGGTGAAATAGTGGCTGCGCTGGCGAAATCCCATCGTGACGTAAAGTGCCGCGATGTTGACGAGCAGCCCGAAGGCCGGACTGACGCGATTCGCGACGATGTAAACGAGCCAGGCGCCCGCAACCGCAGGCAGCACCGCGAGCAGCCAGGCGATCACCCCGTGCTCCGCTTCCTCGGCGTTGAGCTTTCTCTCGAGAAAGTTGGCATAACGAGCCGCCCTTGAGTACAGGTAGCCGCGATTGGCGAGCGGTCGCCACTGCTCGATGAGCAACGCAGCGACGAGGGCAAGCAGGCTCATTCGGGGCTCACGATCATGCGTCTCCTACCGCGAGGAACGCGCAGAAATTCATGAGCATCCCGGCGGTGGCCCCCCAGATGTAGTG
>JBGPTG010000100.1:0-10460 GCA_041490545.1 Gammaproteobacteria bacterium | reverse complement strand
GCGCAGGTCGTGCTGGTCGGCGTACCCAAGCCCGGCCTGCTGCCCTCCACGGCCGGCTTCTACGCCGATATCGCCCGCGAGCTCGGACTCGCCCACGAGGACAGCGCTCTGCGAAAAATCCTCACCGACAGCGCGCTCAAGTCGGACCTGGTGCACCCCAACGCCGCCGGGTACCTGCGCCTGGCCGAGTCCGTCGCTGCGCTCCTGAAGAAGGCGGGCGCGATCTGAGCCCGGCGGACAGCGGGTCGCCGCGTCTGAAACGGGCAATTTTCACTGTCGGGGTTTTCCCTGACTTTCCCTTCGGCGGGCGCAGGTCTATGCTCATGGCATATCCGACCCGGGGGACCTTCTCATGCTGGATCGCCATGTCTGGATCGAAGTTGCCGAGTACCTCGCTGCCGCGGCCGGCGCAATCGTCATCGCCTGGTTTCTCGCCGACAGCCTCGGCACGCCGCTGTGGGGCGGGTTGACCAGCGGTCGCCTGCACTAGCAGTGCGGCTGAGCAACCCTTCCCGCGCCACGCCGCCTATTTCGCGCCGAGAAGTCGCGACGCCCGCGCGACGTCCTTCGGCTTCACCCAGAATATCGCGCCGAAGCGGCGGCTGCCCCCCGTCACCGCGTCCATGGCGACCATATTGATTTTTGCTTTCGCGAGCTTGTCGAGGACGCGAACCAGCGCACCGACCCGATCTTCGCCCTGCACCAGGAACGCGGTTTTCTTCTTGCCGAGATTCACGCCGTGCTTTTTCGCGCCGCGGGCGAATTCGACCGGGTCGGCGGGAACGAAATCCACCTGCGCCTTGGCACCCTGCGGGAATCCGGTGAAGGCCAGCAGCTGGTGTTTGCCCATCGCGATCGACTTCAGCATTTGCACGCCGATACCCGCGCGGTTTGGCACTTTCATCGAGTAGTAACTCACTTTGCGGATCATGAATGTCTCCTATTCGCTGGACTGCTCGGCTACCGATAGCACTGCGGGAGGAAACTGGCAAGCACATTCGAACGGACCAGGCGTTTCATCGCTCTCGGACTGCACCGTCGCGCTGCCGCCGCGCCTTGACGGCTTCGACTGCGTACCGGGCGACCAGCGGGAAAATCCCGAGCAGCACCAGCGAACCTATCAACCCGGGCGACAGAACCTCGGCGAGCGGCCGGATCGTCGCGATCTGCGCGCCGGCGTTGGCGTAGACCAGCGTGGCGGGAAGCATGCCCAGCTGGCTTACCGCGTAGAAGGTGCGCGTGCGGATCGGAGTCAGGCCCATGAGGAGATTGACGAGCATGTAGGGGAATATCGGCAGCAGCCGCAGCGCGAACAGGTAAAACGCGCCCTCGCGTTCGAATCCGGCATCGATCGCACGCAGCCGCTTGCCGAATCGGTTGCGTACCGCGTCGCGAAACAGGAAGCGCGACGACAGGAACGCGAGCGTCGCCCCCAGGCTCGAAGCGAACGAGGCGAGCAGCGTTCCCCACAGGACTCCGAAAATCGCGCCGCCGACGAAGTTCATCACCGCGGCACCCGGCAGCGACAGCGAAGTCATCACTATGCAGGCCGCGAAGAAGACGCCGCCCGCGGCAAACGGATTTTCGCGGCGGAACTGCTCGATCGCCGCCTGCTTCGACTTGAAGAACTCCAGGTGAAAGTAGCGGCCGAGGTCGAAGGCGAAGAACACCGCGATCAGCGCGACGAGCGCCATCGCGACGAGCAGCCGGCGGCGCGTCATGGCGCTCAGGCCACCCGGTCATGCAAGGCTCGGGACACGCCGGCATCATAACAAACCCCGAATAGAACCCGGTCGCTGCCGCGGATCCGTCCTTACAGTTCCCAAAGATGCGCGACCGCCGGAACGAACGGCTGGACAGCCGGCAAGCACGCGCGATAGCCTATCGGTCCCGATGGGTCACCGCCTCTCCAAGATCACCACGCGCACCGGAGATTCCGGCGAGACCGGACTGGGCGACGGCTCGCGCGTACGCAAGGACAGCGCGCGCATCGCCGCGCTCGGCGACATCGACGAGCTTAATTCGGCGATCGGCGTGCTGCTCGCCGAGCCCATGACGGGAAAGCTCCAGGAAGTTCTCCAGCGCATCCAGCACGACCTGTTCGATCTGGGTGGTGACGTTTCCATCCCTGGCCGCGCGACGTTCTCGGGGGAGCAGGTGCAGCGGCTCGAGGCGCTCGTCGAGGAATACAACTCCGTGCTGCCCCCGCTCAAGGAGTTCATCCTGCCGGGCGGGACTCGCGCCGCCGGCCTCGCGCACGTGGCGCGGACCGTGTGCCGGCGCGCGGAGCGCTCGCTGGTGGCTCTGGCGGCCTCGGAAAAAGTCGACGCTCCGGCGGCGCGGACCTACCTGAATCGACTCTCGGACCTGCTGTTCGTCCTCGGACGGACCCTCAACCGCGAAGGCGGCCGCAACGACGTTCTCTGGCAGCCGGCGCGCAACCGCTAGAGAGAAAGCGCGTGGCGACCGCGGCGGGCTGCCGCGGCCGGTGCTGCCGGATCAAGCCTCGACGAAGGCCTCTTCGCGTTTCTTGCGGATCGCCGGCGCCAGGGTGATCGCCAGCAGGAAGCCGGCGATCAGCAGCATGGTGAGGCTGATCGGGCGCTGGAAGAACACCGTCGGATCCCCGCGCGAGAGCAGCATCGCGCGGCGCAGGTTCTCTTCCATGAGCGGTCCCAGGATGAAGCCGAGGATCAGCGGCGCCGGCTCGCACTCGAGCTTCACGAAAATGTAGCCTACCACGCCGAACACGGCAGTCTGCATGACGTCGAACGGACTGTTGGAGATGCTGTAGACACCGATGCAGCAGAAAAGAAGTATCGCCGGATAGAGTATGCGGTACGGCACGGTGAGCAGCTTGATCCACATGCCGATCAGCGGCAGGTTGAGGATCACGAGCATCAGGTTCCCCACCCACATCGAGGCGATCATTCCCCAGAAGAGCTGGGGCCGCTCGGTCATCACCTGCGGGCCCGGGGCGATGCCCTGGATCATCATCGCGCCGATCATCAGCGCCATTACCGGGTTGGACGGAATGCCGAGCGTGAGCAGCGGGATGAACGAGGTCTGCGCGCCGGCGTTGTTCGCCGATTCCGGCGCGGCCACGCCCTGGATCGCGCCCTTGCCGAAGTTGGCGGAGTTCTTCGAGACTTTCTTTTCCAGCGTGTAGGCCGCAAACGACGCCAACAGCGCGCCGCCACCGGGGAGGATGCCGAGGAACGAACCGAGCGCGGTGCCGCGCAGGATCGACGGGGCCGAATCCTTGAGATCCTGCAAGGTCGGCAGCAGCCCGGTGACCTTCTTCACGAAAATCTCGCGTTCCTCCGTATCCTCGAGGTTGCCGATGATCTCGGCGAAGCCGAACACGCCCATCGCCACCGAAACAAAACCGATGCCATCGGAGAGTTCCGACACTCCGAAGCTGAAGCGCGCCACCCCCGAGTTGACGTCGGTGCCGACGAGCCCGAGCAGGAGCCCCAGGATCACCATGGCGATCGCCTTGATGAGCGAACCGTGCGCGAGCACCACCGCGGCGATCAGGCCGAGCGACATCAGGGAGAAGTACTCCGCCGGGCCGAACTTCAACGCGACTTCCGCGAGCGGGGGAGCGAACAAGGCGATGATGACCGTGGATACGCAACCGGCGAAGAATGAGCCAATCGCCGCGATGCCCAGCGCCGGCCCGGCACGGCCCTGCCGCGCCATCTGGTAGCCATCGAGGCAGGTCACCACCGAAGACGACTCGCCGGGCAGGTTGACCAGGATCGCCGTGGTCGAGCCGCCGTATTGCGCGCCGTAGTAGATGCCGGCGAGCATGATCAGCGCCGAGATCGGCGAGAGCGTGAAGGTCACCGGCAGCAGCATCGCGATGGTCGCGACCGGACCGATGCCCGGCAGCACGCCGATCAGAGTGCCCAGGATGACACCGACAAAGCAGTAGAACAGGTTCTGCAGGGAAAGCGCGACATGGAAACCGATTCCCAGATTAGTAATGAGTCCTTCCATCGCCGTTACTCCCAGAGGCTCGGCCAGACGTTCATCGGCAGCCCGAGGCCGTGGACGAACGCGATGACCGAGAAGATCGCCAGCACGACGAACAGGATGGTGACTTCCTTCACCTTGAATTCATGTCCGCCCCAGGCGCTGCCGAAGATGAGCGCACCGGTGGCAACCACCATACCGAGCGGCTTCAGCAGATAGCCAAACACGACCACCGAGAAGAGAATCACCCACAGCGGACGCGGCCCGAACGCGGCGAACAAAAATCCGATCGCCCCCCCGGAGAGGAGCGTGTGTCCGATTTGCCACACGATCACGGCGTCGCGCGGCGGCTGCGTGTAGTACGCGACGACCCCCAGCGCCAGTCCGACGACGACGTACCAGCCCCGGAACGGAAACACGGCCAGCGGATTGGGAATCTTCGAGACGAACGCCCGGAACAGGACCGCCGCGCCAAGCACCGCGAGAATCCCCCCGAGCACCGTGGGAAAGTACGCCGGTCCCATGCGCACCGCGGTACCCATAGGGTAGTTCCCCGAGATGATCATGAACGCCGCGCCGAACGCGATAAACATCAGCCCGGCCCAGAAATCCCTGCCGTTGGTTATCTTCATTCCACCCTCCTCTACTCCGGCCGCGTATTCTGCCACAGCTCACGCCTTATTGGGCCGGGTTTGCCCCCTTGTCAACTTCTTTCGCGATCCAGGTAGACCATCAGCTTGGAACTGGTCATCCGCAGCCGCTGCGACAGCATCAGGACCAGTTCCATCAGGATCTTCGCCCCCAGGACCGGCTGCTCCAATATGATGCGCGCCAGTTCTTCCCGCGTCAGCACGGCAAGCAGGCAGCTTTCCGCGGCGATGCAACTCGCGAAACGCGGCTCGCCGTCGATCATCGACATCTCGCCGAGCGACTGCCCGGGAGCGATCAGCGCGATCAGCCGCGGCGCGTTGTGCTGGTCCTGCTTGAACACCTCGATCCCGCCCTCGATCAGCAGGACCATGAAATCCCCCGATTCGCCCTCGCGGATCAGTTCCACGCCGGGCTCCACGCGGAACACCTGCATGAAGCGACTCAGCAGCAGGATTTCCGCCAGGCTGAAGTTCTCGAAAAGCGGCGAGAACGTGATCAGGCTGTGAATCTTGCTCGCAAATTGGGTCGCGTCTCCCAGCGATTCCAACTGATCGAGCCGGGCCTGTCGCACGGGTTCCGTCATCTTCGAATTTTCTTTCGGAACCGCAGGTTACAGTCCCGGTGGTCCCGCCCCCTCAGAGTGACCGCGAGATTATGCCCAATCGCCCCACGTATCACAAATCTTGCAGGAGGCTGACTCAAGTGCCGGCGAGTATCCACCCCGTCGCCCCGAGCCAGCCTGCGGTCGCGACGATTAGGTGCGGATCGCGCAGCAGTTCCCAAGCAGGGTCCGCGCCGCCGCCTCTGGAATAGACCAATTGCAGGTAGCGGAACAGTCCGTAGAGGACGAACGGCAGCGTGAGTATCAGGTGGTCGGTGCCGTGCAGCAATACCGTATCCCGGTCCACCGTATAGAGCCCGTATCCGATCGCGGCGCCTGCCACGCTCACCGCGATGAGGCGGTCGAGCAGTGCCGCGGTGTAGCCGTCCAGCGCGGCGCGCTGCCCGCCCGGATTTCCCCCGGTCGTCGCTGCGACGAACTCGGCGCGCCGTTTGCAGAATCCGAGGAACAGGGTCAGCATCAGGCCGCAGAGCAGCAGCCATTTGGACGGCGCGACGCCGATGCCAAGCGTCCCGGCAAGGATGCGCAGCATGAACCCTCCGGCGATCATGAACACGTCGAGTATCGCCACATGCTTGGCCCCGGCACTGTAGGCTGCGTTCAGCACCACATAGGCCGTGGCGATCGCAAACGCGGCAAACGACACCGAAGCGGCGAGCGCCAGCCCCGCGAGCCCGAGCACAAGACCGAGCGCGACCGCCGCGCCGGCGCCGATATCGCCGCGTGCGAGCGGGCGCGAGCGCTTGTCCGGATGCTGGCGATCGGCCTCGCGATCGGCCAGGTCGTTCATGACGTACACCGCGCTCGATACCAGACAGAACGCGGCAAACAGCGCGAGCGCATCCAGCACGAGTTCGCGCTCCATCCAGCCGTGACCGAACACCAGACCGACGAAGACGAAACCGTTCTTGATCCAATGGTGCGGGCGGATCAGACGCAGATAGGCGCGTGCCACCGGCTTCAGCCTCTCGCGGGGCAGGTCGCCGCGCCGAAGTAGCGCTCGCAGAAATAGCACCGCCCCTGGGGCAGGTACCGGGGAATGGCGTAGTAGCGATCGCGCACCGGTTTCAGCACGTTTTCCCGATAGGCGGCGAAATCGAAACCGCGGCCGAGCACCAGGTAGAACGGCGTCCCGGAAAGGGTGAAGCTGCGGTATTCCACGGAGCGGAAGTACGGCAAGTAGGCGTGATCCTCGGGTGCGTTCTTGCGCAGGACGAGGATGTTCTTCCCGTCGAGGCGGCGGAAGTCGGTGAGGATGTCATCGTGCCTCGCATGCGACGAGGCCGGGCCGAAAACGAAGAAATACTTCGCGGGCGCGGCGAGCGCGTCGGCCGGCTGCGCCGAGTTCGGCAAGGGCAGGCGCGCATCGCCTTTGCGGCGCATGTAATACGAGGCGGTGACCGCCGGCGAGTACCCGTCCGCGGCGAACTCGAACTCCTTTGCGTAGGGCTCGAGCTCGCGCAGGACGTCGTGGATGCGCACGTGGAACACGACGCCGTCGTAGAAGCGGCTCGCCTTCCAGGTCTCGAGCGGCAGCAACGAGGCGACCACGATCACGACGACGTGCACCGCGCTGAGGACCCCCAGGTACACGACCGAGCGCTGCAACTGCTCGCGCGACAGCAGAGCGCCCGCCGCAACGAAAAAAAACGGCACGAAAGAGAACACCCAGTGCAGGCCGATCTGCTTCACCGCCGACAGCAGTGCAAAGAAGCAAAACGGAAACGCGAACGCGACGAAGAAGAACCGCGTCGCCGGCTGCGCCAGCGCCGCGGCCACCGCGCTCCGCTGCCTCGCCAGCTGCCACAGCGCCACCGGACTGAGCACGTAAAGGACGCACGCGGCGTAGACGAGCGGCGTCTTCCACGACCAACCCGCGGTCTCGTGGCGGTTGTAGACGTTGAACATCAGGTTGGCCCAGCAGTGTTCGTAGTTCCAGGCCGCGTTGAGGGCCGCAAAGGGGAGCGAGCCCAGCACCACCAGCGCCAGCGCGCCCCAGTCGCGCCGGCCGCGCGGCGAGAACGCGACGTAGGCGACGTAGGCGAGACCAAGCAGCACGGCGAAGTACTTGGAAAGAAACGCGAGCCCTAGGAACGCGCCCGCGGCCACGCACCAGCCGCGCGAGCCGCGAGTGATCCCCAGCCAGAAGGATAGCGCCGAGGCGAAACTGAAAAGGGCCAGCGGCGTGTCGGTGGTGATGAATACATTCATCACGTTGTAGGGCAGTATCAGGAACGCCAGCGCCGCGAGTCCCGCCTTGGTCTCGTCCGCACGGCGCAGCACGAACCAGATTCCCGCGGCGATCGCGAATGGCAAGAGGGTCGCCGGAAGGCGCAGCACCCATTCCGCACCGGACAGCGCGAGCAGCAGATGCAGCAGCCAGCCGACCATGGGTGGATGGTCGTAGAAGCCGTAGTCGGGGAGCGCGCCCCAGTAGGCGAAATAGGCCTCGTCGCCGGTGAAGGGGAATACGGCCGAGAGCCACAGCTTGAACGCGAGGATGAGCGCTGCAGCCGCGAGCAGGCCGCTGCGCACGCCGGTGTTCGTCATTGTGTTCAGACTTTTCCTAGGCCTGCGCCTTGACTAAGCGGCGTTTGCGCACCGAGTCGGCCAGGTTCCGCAGCACCGGCACGCTCTCCTCCCAGCCGATGCAGGCGTCGGTGATGCTCTGGCCGTACACCAGCGCCTTGCCCGGCATCAGGTCCTGGCGGCCGGCCTTGAGGTGCGACTCGATCATCAGGCCGATGACGCGGTCTTCGCCGCCGGCGACCTGCCGGCCGATCTCCCGGGCAACGTCGATCTGGCGCTGGAACATCTTCTGGCTGTTGGAATGGCTGCAGTCGATCATCAGGCGCTGCTCCAGTCCCGCCGCGGCCAATTCCCTCGCCGCCGCTTCGACGCTCCCCGCGTCGTAATTGGGGTGCTTGCCACCGCGCAGGATGATGTGGCAGTCCTCGTTGCCGTTGGTGGAGACGATCGCCGAGTGCCCGCCTTTGGTGACCGAGAGGAAATGGTGGGCGGTGCGCGCGGCCTTGAGCGCGTCAACCGCGATGCGCACGTTGCCGTCGGTGCCGTTCTTGAAACCGACCGCACAAGACAGGCCCGAGGCGAGCTCGCGGTGCACCTGCGACTCGGTGGTGCGGGCGCCGATCGCGCCCCAGCTCACCAGGTCCGCGAAATACTGTGGCGAGATCATGTCGAGGAACTCGGTCCCGGCGGGCATTCCCAACTCATTCATCTCCATGAGCAGCTCGCGCGCGAGGCGCAGCCCCTTGTTGATGTTGTAGCTGCCGTCCAGGTCCGGGTCGTTGATCAGGCCCTTCCAGCCGATGGTGGTGCGGGGCTTCTCGAAGTAAACGCGCATGACCACGACGAGATCCTTCTCGAACTCCTTCTTCGCCTCGACCAGGCGCTGCGCATACTCCAGGCCCGCCCTCGAGTCGTGGATCGAGCACGGTCCGATGATGACGAGCAGCCTGTCGTCCCCGCCGTGCAGGATGCGGTGAATCGCCTGCCGCGTGGTATAGGTCAGCTCCTCGATCTTCTCGCTGCAGGGAAACTCGCGCAGCAGATGCGACGGCGGCGCGAGCTCCTTGATCTCCCGGATCCTGACGTCGTCGACCTTGAAGTGCATGCTCGCTCCTGTTGCCTTCCAGCCAGGAAAACCGGCAGGCCGGGTTCCCTACTGCTTTTGCGGCGCCGACGGCACCGTGGGCGACTGCGGCACCGGCACGACGGCCCCGGGCGCCTGCGGAATCTCCGCGACCACGCCGACCCTGGTCACGTAATAACGGGTCTCGCCAAAGCAACTCGTCGGAATCCCGATCTTTTCCTGGTAGTGAAGCGAAACCCGCTTGCCCATCACCTTGTTGATCTGTTCGGCGGTTGCATCGTCCCGTACCGTGAAGAAGAACTTCTCCGACGTCGTGCCGGGCATCGACACTATCGCCATTTCCCCCTCCCAGGTCTTGCACAGCCACCCTTTGCTGGAGAATTTCTGCACCCACCCGGCGCGCTCGCCTTCCGAGTAGCTCCAATTGAAAACGAGCAGAAAATATCCGGCGACCAGCAGGACAATCGCGATCAGGACTGCGAAGATTTTCATGGCTTACTCTCCTCGAGGAGGCTTCACGGCGAAGCCGCCTCCTCAGCTGCAAAGAACCGCGAACTTCTCACAAGCGCTGCTCGACCCATCCCTTGACCGACTCCAGGGCTGCCGCCAGTTTCGACGCGTCGTTGCCTCCGGCCTGGGCCATATCCGGCCGGCCCCCGCCCTTCCCGCCCACCTGTTGGGCGACGAAGTTCACCAGCTCGCCCGCTTTGAGCCTTCCGGTCAGATCCGCAGTGACGCCGGCGATCAGGCTCACCTTTTCGCCCTCGGCGGAACCGAGCACGATTGCCGCAGACTTCAGTTTGCCCTTGAGCTTGTCGAGCGTCTCGCGCAGCGTCTTCGCGTCGGCGCCGTCGAGCGCCGCCGCAAGCACTTTGATGCCCCTGACCTCCAGGGCTTGCGCCGCCAGGTCTTCGCCCTGCGAGGAGGCCATCTTCGATTTCAGGCGCGCGAGATCTTTTTCCCTGGCCCTGTCCGATGCTTGCAGCGCGAGAAACTTCTCCTTCAGGACATCCAGAGACGCACCCTTATATCCTGTTTCAAGTGCCAGTTCCTCCACCTCACGCTGCATGTTCTGCACCCAGGCGAGCGCGCCCTCTCCGGTGGTGGCCTCGACGCGGCGCACGCCCGCAGCGACGCCGCCCTGGGAGGTGATCTTGAAAAAACCGATGTCGCCGGTGCGCGCCACGTGCGTGCCGCCGCACAGCTCGCGCGAGGAACCGATGTCGAGCACGCGAACCTCGTCGCCGTACTTTTCACCGAACAGCGCCATGGCGCCGCCTTTCACGGCCTCGTCGAACTTCATGATGCGCGCCGAGGTGGCTTGGTTCCCGAGGATTTCCGCGTTGACCATCGCCTCGACGCGGCGCAGCTGCGCTTCGCTCAGTGACGCGTCGTGCGAGAAGTCGAAGCGCGTCTTCCCAGCGTCCACCAGCGAGCCCTTCTGCTGCACGTGCGGCCCGAGCACCTCCCGCAGCGCCCTGTGCATGAGATGGGTGGCCGAATGGTTGCGCATGGTGCGGGCACGCCGCGGCGCGTCGACGCGCGCGGCAACCTTGTCGCCCACGGCAAGGCGCCCTGTCGCGAGCACGCCGT
>JBGPTG010000099.1:0-10466 GCA_041490545.1 Gammaproteobacteria bacterium | reverse complement strand
CGATCGCGATCTGGTAACCAAGCTCTTCGCCGAGCTTGGCCCCCGGTACGCCAAGCGGAACGGAGGCTATCTGCGCATACTCAAGCACGGGTTCAGGAAAGGAGATAACGCACCCATGGCGCTGGTCGAATTGCTCGACCGGCCGGAGCCGAAGGCCGAAGCCGGGGAGACGAAAGAAACTTAAGCTCCCTGTCCAGCAGAAAAGGCCGCCGCGAGGCGGCCTTTTTGCTTCCGGCGTTCGGCTTACGCAATCAGAATGGCGCGATAGTCGTTGACGTTGGTGCGTGTTGGCCCGGTCACTACCAGGTCCCCGAGCCCGGAAAAGAAGCCGTAGGCGTCGTTTCTGGCGAGAAACGCTTTCGCTTCCAGGTTCATCCTGGAAGCGCGCTCGACGGAGTCCGGAAAGAGGACTGCGCCGGCGTTGTCTTCCGAGCCGTCAATTCCGTCGGTGTCGCACGCGATGGCATGCACGTTCGCCAGTCCCGCGAGATCTATCGCAAGCGAAAGCAGGAATTCGGTGCAGCGCCCGCCCCGACCTTGTCCGCGCAGGGTCACGGTGCATTCTCCGCCGGATATCAACGCAACCGGCGGCTTCGCCGGGTCGCCATGTTGCGCGACCTGACGTGCCAGAGCCCCATACACCTTTGCGACCTCGGAGGCCTCGCCAGTAACGCTGTCTCCCAGGATGAGCGACGAAATCCCGCGTCCCTGGAAGAATCCAGAGGCGGCGCGCAGGGCCTGCTGTGCACTGGCTACGACCCGATTCTCCGTACGCGCGAAAATTCTGTCGCCCGGCTTGGGCGTCTCGGGCACTTCTCCGCGGGCGCCCCGCTCGAGATGCTCCCGCACCGCTCGCGGCGCATCCACACCGTAGCGCCTGAGTATTGCGGCAGCGTCGCCGAAGGTGGTCGGGTCGGGTGCGCAGGGGCCGGACGCGATATGGGTAGGGTCGTCTCCGGTCACATCCGAGATGATGAGCGCGAGGACCGGCGCCCTGCAGGCCGCCGCGAGCCGGCCTCCCTGGATCGCGGACAGATGTTTCCTCACGGCGTTGATTTCCTGAATGGTGGCTCCGCACCGCAGCAACTCGCGTGTGGTCGCCTTCAGCGCCTCCATGCCCACTGTTTCGACCGGGAGGCTGAGCAGGGCAGAGCCGCCCCCCGAGATCAGCACGATCAGCAGGTCGCTCGGCGTAAGCCCCCGCACACGCTGCAGGATTTCTCTGGCCGCCGCTTCTCCGGCGTCGTCCGGGACGGGGTGCCCGGCCTCCATGACTCGTATTCGCGCGGTCGGAAGCGCGTGGCGATAGCGGGTGACAACGAGTCCGTCGAGCGCAGCGCCCGCAGGCCAGTGGCGTTCGACGGCGAGCGCCATCGAAGCCGCCGCCTTGCCGGCCCCTACGACGAGAGTCCTGCCGCCGGGCGGGGAGGGCAGATGGCCGGGCAGGATCTCGAGCGGATCGGCTGCGGCGACTGCTGCGAGAAAGCTATCCGTCAGCAGTTGCCTGATTTCCGCGCGGGAATTCATTCGAATATCTCCAACCGAGCCGCCCGTCCCCTGTGGACGGCGCGTGGCTCTGCCGCTACGCGCCCACGATCCGCTGGACGGCCTTGAATGCTCTGCCGTTCGCTTTTGATAGTTGATCGAGCACACTGAAGTGATTGTCGCCGGGGCACAAAATATCCTCGCTGAGGACCTTTCCCCAGCGCCGTGCGATCAGCGCGTTCTGGAGATGAAACCCCTCATTTTCATTTCCCCCGACCGCGGTATAAAAAGGCGCATCGGTCGCAGGGGGCAGAAACGCGGGACTCACCTTCATCGCGGACTTCTCCGTGAGCCGCACGTCGGCATTGATGGAGGGGACCTTCACTATCTCGGTAAGATCGTACAGGCCGCTGATGGAAATCGCGGCAGAGACAACCTTGGCCGGAAGGTCTCGTGCGTATTTCGGCCATTGGCAGCAAAGCATCATCGCGGCGAGATGACCGCCCGCAGAATGCCCGCACACGAAGAGCCTGTGGCTCGGTGCGCCGAAGTTGGTACCGTTCCGATAGAGCCAGGCGCAGGCCTGAACCAGCTGCAGGACGATGTCCTCCACTTGAACCGTGGGGCAAAGCGCGTAGTTCGGAACCGCGACCGTGATGCCCGCCTCGACCAGCGCCGGGGCAATGAAGGAGAACTGCTTCTTGTCTAGGGCACGCCAGTAGCCGCCGTGAATGTACATCAGCACGCCTCTGCTTTTCCCTTTTGCCCGGAACAGGTCTAGCGTTTCGGCCTTTGTCGGTCCGTAGGGCACGTCCAGGTAACTGTCGAGGCTTGCGCGTGCCCGTTCTGACTCGATCGCCCACCGATCGAATATCTGCTGATAGTCGGTTACCACCCGCCGGGGGTTGTAGAGGAGTTCGTAGTCGGTCTTCTCGGCGTTCATTCTGCTCATCCGGAGGGATCCGCCTGGGGCCGAGTATCGCTTTGCGTCGAGGTTGCTTCGGGAAAACGACGCGGGATTATATCGCAGCCGTGGTCCCGGGCCAGGGACGGGACCAGAAAAAAGGCCGCCTCCAGGCGGCCTTCGCGGCGACAGTGCGTGTTCAGAACGATTCGCGCCACAGGTCCAGTGCCTGCTGGACCGGGCGGTCGGAGAAACTGAACAGCACCGCCTGCTCGTCGGCTTCGAGCCGATAGGGGAGCCAGGAGGGACACACGAAAACGTCTTTCGGTCCGAAGGCAAGCGACTCTCCGCCGACGAGGCACCGGCCCCGGCCTTCGACAACCGCGTAGACGGTGGAATCGGTGGATCGATACTCCTTGCCCTTGAAGCCCTGGGGAAGCAGCTGCATGAACGTACCGATGGTCGGCATGGCCCACCCGCCTGTGACCGGATTCGTATATTGGAGCTTGTAGCCCCAGCACGCATGAGCGTCGTGCCCGTGCCGCAAGGTGTCGAGGGCTTCGCGGGTGCGTGCGTACGGATACCAGAAGAGGGGTGATGTGCGGTTCTTGGCGCGGTACTCGACCGGCTTCATGGTATTGCCGAACTGCGCCAGGTTGTCCCCTTCGGTGCGGTCGGTGCGCTGTGTTTCCTGCGCTCCCTTTTCCATGAACTGCGCGTCGAGCAGCTCCACCAGCGGCACATCCAGCCCGTCCATCCACACCATGGGCTCGATCGAGGGATTGCCGTGGTCGTGGAAAGTCCAGGAAGGCGTGATGACGAAATCTCCCACGCTCATGGTGACCTTCTCGCCGTCCACCGCGGTATAGGCCCCGCTGCCTTGCAGGATGAATCGCAGCGCCGATTGCGAGTGGCGGTGCGCCGGGGCGACTTCGCCCGGCAGTATCAGCTGCAAACCCGCGTACAGGCTGTGCGTGATCGACGAGCGGCCCCGCAGGCCGGGGTTTTCCAGTACCAGGACGCGCCTTTCCGCTTCACGGGCGGTGATCAGGCGTCCGGACTCCTGGATCCAGGGCCACATTTCGGCCCACTTCCACAGGCATGGCTTGCAGGGGGTCTTGGGGGTCGGGGTTACCAGCGTGTGCAGGACTTCCCACAGGGGAGTCACGTTCGCCCGGTCGATTTTTTGGTAGAACGCCTGACGTTCCGCGGAAATCTTGGGCTGAGGTACGGCTGACATCGGAGCGTCTCCAGGGGGTCCGGATCTTGAAAGGGATTCTCCGCCATCGGATGAATCGCGGCAACCCGGCCGGCGAAACCACTCCTCGTCGGGCGGCGGCTCCCGTGCGATATCAGGCACTGGCACGAGAAATTGGGCAATTGCCCACCCTGTACTCCAGGATGGGGGTTCTGAGGCCCAGTACTCATGCAGGTGGATGATGATTTGGAGGGATCCTGTGGCCGCTTAACGGCTGTAGATGGATTCTTCTATTTTATGATTAATATATGGAAAGTAACTATTCTCGCCTTGCTCTACTTGCCCCAGGATCGATTCCGAAAGAGTCTTCCCACATGACTGCCCACTTTGATGATGGGCAAGATTGTGGTTGACCCTAAATGACCTGGCAACTTGTAATGACGCGAAGCTCAAGACTGACCGTGGGGGAGCGGGAATGACCGCCGAGCAGTTGCTGAACGAAATCGCCGACTACTGCCGCCGCGTCGGCATGGCGGAATCCACCTTCGGCCGGCGCGCCGTGAACGACGGAAAACTCGTGAGCAGGTTGCGCATCGGTGGACGCGTCACCATGGAAACCGTAGGGCGGGTTCGCAGTTTCATGTCGCAGCATCCTTCCCCGGAAGCGCGCGGCCTGGTGCGCCTGCGGTCCGCGGCGGGAAGCCTCCAGGCCAGCGCGGGTCCGGCAGCGGATCGGAAAGAAACCGGAATCGCCGGGCCGTCGAGCCCGGCGGACGCGGCGAAATCGAATTTCCGCTTCTACGACAATCGGCAGAAGTATCTGCTCTTCGTCAACACCTGCAGCGAAAAATGGGTGGTGGCGCAGCGCGTCGCCATGGAACTCGCCAACATCCACCCGCGCCCGCCCGCCTTGAGGATGTTCGACGCAGGGGTCGGCGACGGTACCGTGCTGGCGCGAGTGCTTCGCGCCATGCACCAGCGTTATCCGACCATGCCGTTCTACACGGTCGGGAAGGAGGTCAGCCTGGAGGACGTGCGGCTGGCGCTCGACCGCATGCCAGATCGCTTCTTCGAGCACCCCGCGACGGTGCTGGTGATGACCAATCTCTACTATTCCGAGGCGCCTTGGCTCACACCCAAGTCGGTTTCCGCCGCAACCAGCCTGGTATGGAAGGAGGTGGCGCTCAGTGGGGGAACTTCGAGCGAGTTCGAACAGCAGATCACCGCGCTGCAGCCTTTTCTGAATGAGCACTGGCGAGCGTCGATGAGCGCGGCGACCGGAAACCCGGCCTATGCCAAGCCGGTGGTGCTGGTGTTCTACCGGGAAGATCACAAGTTCCTGCTCGACCAGGTGCTGCCCCGCCGCGGCGTCGCGCGCGCCGACTACGATCTGGTCATCGCTTCGCAGCCATATCGCGCTCGTGCTTCCATCGAATTCAAGGCGAAGAAAGTGCTCGCGCCGCTCGCGCGCAGCCTCGGGCCCGGCGGGCGCATGATCGGGATCCATTCTCACGGCCGTGACCCCGGCCTGGAGATCGTGCAACGCGTCTGGCCGGGCGAAGATCCCTTCCAGACCGACAGGCACGCCCTGCTGAAAGCGACTCGCGCCGAACTCGGGGTCGACGGGCGCCATCTGAATTTTAACGCCTATGCCGACAACCGCTCGATATTTCGCTACGAGATGCACACGCTGCCCGAGGAGATCAGCGATGCGATCGGCACCTCGACCCTGCTCGCGGCCTGGAACGCCGCGGTATACGTGGCGCAGATCGAGGACCAGCGACTGGGCGAGGTCATGGGCGATCGCGCCTATCTGGAGACGACACAGGAGGTCCTGCACCGCAACGGGGGATTGTGGTTTCTCGACGAGTCATACGTGATTTCCCGCAAACGCGATTGACGCGCATGCCAGCCGGCGAAACTGTCACTCACGTTCCTGCCCGACCGGCCATCGACGCCGCCGCGGAAGACGAACGCCGCAGCATCGCCGCGCTGCTCGCAGGCGCGTCCATGGAGTTGTGCTCGCGTGACCCCGCCGAGATCGATGCCTGTGCCGGATTGGTCGAGCCCGGCACCGCCGTCTACATCAGCATGCCGCCGGGACAGACCTGGCACGCGACAGTGGCGCTGGCCGCGCGCCTCCGGCGGTGCGGCTTTCGCCCCGTTCCGCACATCGTGGCGCGACGCATCGCCAGCCGCGCGGTGCTCGACGAGTACCTGGCTCGGGCTGTGGGTGAGGCCGGTGTCGACAGCGCGCTGGTCATCGCTGGGGACAACGGGCGGGCAAGCGGGCCGTTCGATTCGAGCCTCACGCTGCTCGAGGACGGTGTCTTTCAGCGCCACGGGATCGTGAGGGTAGGCGTGAGCGGCTATCCCGAGGGACACCCGCAGATCGCGACGGCGGCTCTCGATGTGGCGCTTGCGGAAAAGAAAAACCTCGCGAGGCGAACCGGTCTCGATCTGCACGTGGTGACACAGTTTTGCTTTGAAGCCGAACCGGTGCTCTCCTGGACGACCCGGATGAAGGCCCACGGCTTGCCGGTGCATGTCGGGGTCGCCGGGCCGGCGAGCCTGCCGCGCCTGTTGCGCTACGCCGCCCTCTGCGGTATCGGCAACTCCGTCCGCGCGCTGAAGGCGCGTCCCCATGCGATCGCGAGGCTCATGATAGAAACGGGCCCCGAAACCATGCTGAGGCAGCTCGCGCGCCGCGCCGGCCCGCCCATCTCCGGAATACACTTCTTCAGCTTCGGCGGGCTCGTCCGCACGGCGCGCTGGTTGCATGCCGTGCAGCAGGGCCGCTTCGAGCTGACCGAAGACGGGGGATTCCGGGTCGGCGCTGCCTAGGGCCGCCGCGGCGGCGCCCGCCGCGCGGCCGCGCTAGAGAATAAAACTCACCAGGCCCAGGGATCCGAGCTCGACCGCGTCGAGGACTGCTTCGCGCCGCGCGATCCTCAGCGCCCCGTTCTCGATGCGCAGCACGTAGCGGTAGTGCCCGACGTACTCGCGAACGCTCTCGTCGCGGCGAAAGCGGTACACCACGAAATTGGCTTCGACCTTCAGCTGCGTCTCGTCACGATCGACGATGCGCACATTGCTGACGATGCGCCGCGTGCGCGAACGGGGCGACTCCGCGTGCGCATCCTTGTCCTTCAATCGGGTGATGCGCGCGCGGATCCGGTGGATGTCGTCCGCTATGGTGAACAGCGTATCCGCCGGATCGGCTTCGGGCCGGTCGTTCGAGGGAACCTGGTAGCGCGCGTCCCCGGTCAGGAGCTCCAGCCAGTCGTCGAGGCGCCACGCGTCGAGCAGCGCCGCTTCGTCGTAGAGAAAGTCCTCGACCTGTCCGCGCGTGACTTGCGCCGCCGCGCCCTGGCTTGCCGCCTTCCCCTTCGCGCCGGACCGCGCGACCATCAGCCAGCGCGCTCCGCACGTATCAGCCTGTCCCACTGCATCCAGAACGCTCGCAGGTGCAGCTCGTCGGAATTGAGCTGTTCGCCGGCCTTGGCCATGCCACGCGTCATGACCGACCATGGCACTTCCCGGTACGTAGCGGCTATCCCCGACTGCACCGCCTCCAGCGCTTCGACGTCGTCAGGCGTGGCGAACCCGCCCGGCCCGTAGAAAGTGAGGAAAGCATCCAGCCGGATGGCGCGCGCCGCAGCCGTTTCTTCTTCCGGTCCGAGGGCCCAGGCGCTGACGCGCATGCGGTCGGCCGCGAGCGGATAGAAAGTGCGGATGGTCACCGAAGACCCGTCGGCGAGCAGCAGGTTGGGAAAAACGATGAGGTTGCGGTTGGTGTCGGCGACACGCGCCGCGCGGGCCTCGCCGAGACGCGCGACCAGCTCCTCGCGGATGCGGGCTATCTCGGGCTTCGCCGCCTCGCCGTATATGGGAATCCACCTGGCGACGGGCCGGCCGCGGAAATTGGCGTTGTCGGTGGTCGCGTGGCCGTTGCCCAGGGCCTTGCCGATGCCGTGAGAGGGCAGCAGATGGTCGCGGTCCGCCCGCTGCATCTTCACGCCGGCGTTCTTCAGGTAGTCCAGCCAGGTCGCGTGCGTCGTGAGCAGGTGATAATCGTCGAAGCTGTTCTCGACGAGCAGCTTCCAGTTCGCCTTGATGTCGTACTCCTGGGTGCCCTGAATGACTTCCATCCGCCCGGAAGGCGACTGGTCGACGACGAGATCGATGTATTCCCTGGCTCCGGCCAGATAATCCGGCAGCGGCACGGCCTGAGGATCGAAATTCAGGAAGACGAAACCGCGATAGCTTTCCACCCGCGGCGGCCGGGCGAGCCCGTAATCGGATTTCCTGAAGCCCGGCGGATAGGAACTCTCACCGGGGACGCCGTCGAGCTTGCCGTCGCGGTCGTAACTCCAGCCGTGGTAGAAGCAGGTGTGGTGCCTGGCGTTGCCCTCGGCTTCGCGGCACACCCTTGCACCGCGATGGCGGCAGGTATTGAGGAAAACGCATACCGCGCCCGCGCTGTCGCGGCAGAAGATCACCGGCCTGCCGCAGATCGTGCGGGTCTTGAAGTCGCCTGGCAGGCGCACCTCGGATTCGTGGCCGACGTAAATCCAGCAGAGGTCGAAGATGCGGCGCTTTTCGAGCTCGAGGATCTCCGGGTCGACCAGCACGCTGCGGTTGACCCGGAAATCCTGCGCCAGGGGGTCGTTGAGTACCAGCGGCCGGTCGTTCATCGCGGAAGCGATTCTAGCACCCGCGAACCACAGCGGAGACGGCCAGGCTCAGCGGTGCGCCGAATGCTGAAAGGCCTGCATGCGCGAGCGCAGGTCCTCCGGTATCGGCGTGGACTTGAATGTCGCATAGTCGATGACGCAGATCTTCCACGCGGAGCGCAGGCGCGGTTCGCCCGCGACGCTCCCTGCGAGCGTCAGATCGAGCGAACTGCGGCCGAGCCGCGTCACCCACAGGTCCATGTCGAGGAACTCCCCCAGGCGGCAGGCGCGCAGGAATTCAGTGGAGATCGACAGGCTTGGAACACGCAGGTTCCTCACGTTCATGAACTCCCCGCCGAACGGACACTCGATCCCGCTCTGGAACCAATCCTCCAGCGTGCTGCTGAAGAGGTCGAAGAACCGTGGGTAGAACACCACCCCGGCCGGGTCGCAGTGAGAGAAGCGCACCAGGTAGCGCGCACGGAATGCGTTCGTCGGAACTTTGCCGTCGTGGGGCACCGGGTCGGGCGTCGCCTTTGCGCCGGGGATCTGGAAGCGCGCCATGCGCTCGCGCAACTCCTCGGGCATCGCTACCGCCCGGCGCAGTTCAAGCGAAACGACCGCGACCTTGTGCCGCAACCGAAGGCGCTCCTCGCCGCCGACCCGCCCGCAGATGGCTAGCACAGCGGAACTGCGTCCCAGCGATTCCACCCCCAGCTCGAAGTCGATGCGCTCGCCGAGGCGGCAGGCCTTGCGGAAGTCCACCCGGGTGTTGACGACCGGAACCCCGTAGCCTTCCTCGATATGGAACTTGCTGAAAGGCATGGCGAGGCCTTCCTCGAACCAGTCCTCGGTGAACCCGTTGACCATCTCGAGAAAGCGCGGAAAGAAAACGATTCCCGCCGGATCGCAGTCGGCGAAGCGTACCGGGTATCTCGACGTGAAGGTCTCGGATCGGATTTCCACGCGACCCCGCTAGACGTTCTTCCTGCCTTCTGTGCGTGGAGTATGTTCTGTGCGCGGAGTACGCAGGAACTTGAGCGGTTTCGGCTTCGGGGGCAGGGGCGCGATGCCGTGCGTTTGCAGCGACTGTTCGAGCTTGCGCCCTTCCGGATCCCCAAGCGCCGCCTCCCGCGCCAGGCGGATCGCGTCGATGCGTTCGTGGTCGCCGCTCACCGCGTCGCCTTCCACCAGGGTGTCGAGGATGCGCAGGAAATTATCCTTGCCGCGCCGGTGTGTTTCGCCGTAGCCCTTGATGAGCCGGCCGCACAGCGCGACCTCCTGCCCGAGGTCGGGATGGTGCTTGGCGGCGGCGGTGACCGCCGCGAGCCAGCGGTCGATCAGCGCCTGCTCATCGGGCCAGCGAGACGTCAGGGGCCGCAGCGGCCGCAGCCAGGCAAGCAGGCGCAGCAGCAGGAAGCCCGACACACTGGTGGTGCGGACGTGCATGCCGACGTTCAGCTTCGCCGCGAGGCCCGACTTCGCGGCCAGTCTTCGCAGCGGCCCGGCGAGAAACGGCGGCAGCACTGCAGCGAGCTCGTCGACGCCGGGCTTGAGGAATTCGGTAACGTGCACCGGTTCGTGCGGCTTCGCCTGCACTTCCTCGCGCACGCGCTCGAAGCGGCTCCTGCGCGTCTTCAGGTCGGCAACGCGGATCACGTCCTCGTAGCACATCCACAGCGCCAGGAAGCGTCCGGTCTCGACGGTCAGCCGGTAGTCGGGCGCGCGGTCGAGGTTGACGACCGGTTCGAGGCGGTGGAGGTAGAGGCTGGCGTACGCCTGGTTCTGGAAGTCCGCGCAGCGCGCCACGCCTTCCTGGAGGATGGCCCGCGTTGGAGCCGGGAAAGTCTGCCTGACGCGCTCCGCGGGCGAGCCTTGCGCCTGCGGGCCGCGTGCCGCTGCCGTGCCGGGGCGCTCGGGTGCTGAAGCGGCCGCGGCGGCATCGAAGCCGGCGGCAAAACCTTTCAGGCTCGCTTCGGCACCCTTGCCGCCGGCGGCGCGGATCGCGGCTTCGCAGTCGCCACGGGAAAGCGGCAGCGTGCCAGATCCCGAGAGCGCGCCGAACATCACCGCGCTGATGACCGTGCCCGCCGCGTTCGCCTGCGCCTGCATGTCGAAGAGGATCGCGCGCTTCGCAAGGGCGCGCGCCGCCCGGAGGATAGTCTCGCTGTCGAAACGTCCGTCGCCCATGTGCATCTTCTCG
>JBGPTG010000098.1:0-10597 GCA_041490545.1 Gammaproteobacteria bacterium | reverse complement strand
TCAGCAGACCGCCTTCGAAATCCACCACCTCGAACACCGGCATGCGGTCGTCGAGGTTGTACTGGTTGGCGCGGCTGCCCTTGAACAGCGGATCGGTGTTGAGTTCGCCCGAGTGCAGGAACGACACGTGGCTGGAATCGATGCCGCCCTCGATCGCCTGCAGGTAGTTGCACTCCTGCACGCGCTTGGACACGAAACGCTTCTCCGGGGACACCATCACCCATTCGAGCTCGGGCGGCGCGGGCTGCAGCTCAGGCGGCCCCATGTAGATCCACACCACATCGCCGCGTTCGATCACCGGGTACGACTTCAGCTTGATGCTGGCGGCCATGTCCGGCTCCGAGGGCAGGTCGACGCACTGCCCGTTCACGTCGAATTTCCAGCCGTGGTACGGGCAGCGCAGCCCGCAGTCTTCGTTGCGGCCGAACCACAGCGACACGCCGCGGTGCGCGCAGAACTCGTCGATGATGCCGATGCGGCCCTGGGTGTCGCGGAAGGCGACGAGCTTCTCGCCGAGCAGTTGCACGCGCACCGGCGCCCCGTCGCGTTCGGCGAGTTCCCAGCTTTGCAGGGCCGGAATCCAGTAGCGGCGGAAGAGATCGCCCATCAGCGTGCCGCGATCGGTGCGGGTCAATTGGTCGTTTTGTTCCTGGGTCAGCATGGCTCGGTCCTTGAATCAAAGATGCAACGAAACAGTCCGCGGTGACATCAGTCCGCGGTGGCGCCCGAGGCGCGCACGATCGGTGCCCAGCGCATGAGCTCGGCGGCCATGAACGCCGCGAACTGCTGCGGGTCGAGGTCCCCCGGCTCGATGCCCTCGAGCCGCAAGCGCTCGCGCACGTCGGGAAGCCGCAGCGCGCGGCGCACCTCGGCGTTCAGGCGGTTGACGATCTCCGGTGCGACCCCCGCGGGACCCGACAGCGAAAACCAGATTGAAGCGGTCAGCTCCGGGTAGCCCAGCTCGGCAAAGGTCGGCACCTCCGGAAAGTCGGGAACGCGATTCGCCGAGCTCACCGCGAGCGCGCGCGCCCTGCCGGCCTTGATCTGCGTGGCCGCAGTGGTGATCGTGGTGGAAGTCACCGGCACGTGCCCGGCGATGAGGTCGGCGACAGCGAGGGCCGCGCCCCTGTAGGGAACATGCGTCATCTGGATTCCCGTGACCTGCTTCAACTGCTCGGCGATCAGGTGGCCCTGGGTGCCGTTACCTGGCGATCCGTAGGCGAGCTTGCCCGATTCCTTGCGCGCGTAGGCGATGAACTGCTTCAGGTCCTGCACCGGCAGAGAGGGGTTTACGACCAGCACCCCGGGCGGCCCGCCGAAGAGCGCGATATGCGAGAAGTCCCGCAAGGGATCGAACGGAAAATTCTTCGACAGGGCGGGCGCGATACAGTGCGACGCGACGCCCGAGACCAGAAGCGTATAGCCATCCGGGGCGGCCTTGGAGACGAGCTCCGAGCCGATCACGCCGCCCGCGCCGCCGCGGTTCTCGATGACGAAGTTTTCCTTGAAGGTCTCGCCGAGCTTCTGCGCGACCAGCCGGCCCAGCGTGTCGGCCGTGCCCCCGGAGGCGAACGGAACGATGATGCGAACTGTTTTCGCCGGCCAGGTCTGCGCGTGCGCTGCCGCGGCGGCGCCGAGGAGTACCAACCCGAGGAGCGTCAGGGCGCTCGGCCGGAGGCGCATGCGAAGTAACCAATGCGAACGGGCAACTGTCACAACGCGCTATTTTACCCGAGTAGAATAGCCGTGCCTCTTCCGCGCTCTTTCGCGCGGCCGGACGTGCCGCATACAGGAACGGAATCCCCATGGAAATGACCGGCGAACAACTCATCCCCGTGGCGCAGGCCGAAGTCTGGCGCGCGCTCAACGATCCCGAAGTGCTCAAGGCGTGCATCGCCGGATGCGAGTCTATCGAGAGGGTGTCCGACTCCGAGTACAAGGTGGCAATGACAGCGGCCGTCGGACCGGTGAAGGCGAAATTCTCAGGCAAACTCTTGCTCGCGGACCTGAACCCGCCGAATTCGTATTCGTTGTCGTTCGAAGGCTCGGGCGGCGCCGCCGGTTTCGGCAAAGGCGGCGCCAAGGTTTCGCTGCAGACCGAAGGCAGCGCAACCCGCCTGCGCTACACCGCGACCGCCAGCGTCGGCGGCAAGCTCGCCCAGGTCGGCTCGCGCCTCATCGACGGCGTGGCAAGAAAGATGGCGGACGACTTCTTCGCCGCGTTCAACGCCAGGCTCGCCGGGCCCGCGGCGGCGCCTCGCGGCGCCGATGGCGCCGCGAAAAAGCGCATCCATCCGGCCTGGTGGGTGGCGGGGGCGCTCCTCGCCGCGCTCGTCGTTTACCTCGTGCTGCAGCCAGCGCACTGAGCGCGTTCGGCCTGGCCCTCCGCGCCGCACAAGTCCTGCGGCGCAGCGCCGGTGCGGCAGGTGGCTGCACCAGCTTTACCAAACCCGAAACTATGGGCGAGAATGCGCAGCCGGCGCGGAATACTGGCCCGCAGACCGCCAGAGCCGGTCTGCACGCACAATAACGATCTCGCCCGGGATGGCGTGATTTGAGACTGAAGCGGAGGGATTCCACGTGAACTTCCTGCTTTCGCTGTCGCGCCTGATCGATGCGCTGAACGAACGCGTCGGGCGGACCACCTACTGGCTCGTGCTCGTCATGGTGCTGGTCAGTTCCGCCAACGCCACTTCCCGCTACGCGCTCTCCATCGCGTCCAACGCGTGGCTGGAGCTGCAATGGTATTTGTTCGCAGCCGTTTTCCTGCTTTGCTCCGGATACACGTTTCGGCACAACGAACACATCCGCATCGACGTGATCGCCGGCCGCCTGTCCCGCCGCGCGCAGATGTGGATCGACATCTTCGGCACGCTGTTCTTCCTCCTGCCGATGGCGATGTACATCACCTGGCTGTCGTGGCCGATTTTCATGAATGCCTGGAACAGCAACGAGATTTCCGGAAGCGCCGGCGGCCTGATCCGATGGCCGGCGCGGCTGCTGGTTCCCGCCGGCTTCTGCCTGCTCTCGCTGCAGGGGATCTCCGAACTGATCAAGCGCATCGCCTTCCTGCAGGGCCTCATTCCGGATCCGCTCGAAAAACACGAGGTGCCGCTGGAGCTGGCCATCGCGCGCGACGAAGCGCCCAAATGACGCAATTCCTCATCGCTTACATGGCGCCGCTGATGTTCGCCGCGCTGGTGGTCTTCCTGCTGCTCGGCTATCCCGTTGCGTTCGCCCTGAGCGCGATCGGGCTTTCGTTCGGCTTCCTCGGCATCGAACTTGGACTGCTGACACCTGCGCTTTTCGGTGCGCTGCCAGAGCGCATCTTCGGGATCATGTCCAACGACACGCTGCTGGCGGTGCCGTTCTTCACTTTCATGGGGCTGATCCTCGAGCGCAGCGGCATGGCCGAGGATCTGCTCGACACGATCGGACAGCTATTCGGTCCGATCCGGGGAGGGCTGGCCTACGCCGTCGTCTTCGTCGGCGCGCTGCTCGCGGCGACCACCGGCGTGGTGGCCGCTTCGGTAATCTCGATGGGCCTCATTTCGCTGCCGATCATGCTGCGCTACGGCTACGATCGGCGCCTGGCGAGCGGCGTCATCGCCGCCTCGGGGACGCTGGCACAGATCATTCCGCCGTCGCTGGTCCTCATCGTGCTCGCGGACCAGCTCGGGCGATCGGTCGGCGACATGTACGCCGGGGCGATCTTTCCCGGCCTCATCCTCACCGCCCTGTATGCGTTCTATGTCTTCGGCGTCACGCTGTTCTATCCGAAGTTGGCGCCGGCGCTGCCGCCGGAAGCGCGCAGGCTGCGCGGCGTCAAATTGCTCGTGCGCGTGCTGCTGGTGCTGATCCCGCCGCTCGCGCTGATCTTCCTCGTTCTCGGCACCATCTTCCTCGGCGTGGCGACGCCGACCGAAGGCGGCGCGATGGGCGCCACCGGCGCGCTGGTGCTCGCGTTGATCAACCGGCGCCTGACATGGTCGCTGCTCAAGCAGGCGATGAATTCGACGGCGAAGCTCACCTCGTTCGTGGTGTTCATCCTTGTCGGCTCGACGGTGTTCAGCCTGACCTTCCGCGGTGTGAACGGCGATCTCTGGGTCGAGCACTTGCTCACGAGCCTGCCCGGCGGGCAGATCGGGTTTCTCATCGTCGTCAACGTGCTGACGTTCGTGCTCGCATTTTTCCTCGATTTCTTCGAGCTGGCGTTCATCATCGTGCCGCTGCTCGGGCCGGTCGCGGACAAGCTCGGCATCGACCTGATCTGGTTCGGCGTGCTGCTCGGGGTCAACATGCAGACCTCATTCATGCATCCGCCCTTTGGGTTCGCGCTCTTCTATCTGCGCAGCGTGGCGCCCGGCAAGGAGTACTTCGACAAGCTGACCGGCAAGCTGACGCCCCCAGTCACCACAGGCCAGATCTATTGGGGCGCGGTACCCTTCGTCGTGATCCAGGTGATCATGGTCGCTATCGTCATCGGCTTTCCCGGGTTGGTCACCGGGAACCTGGTGAAGAGCAGCGGCGATCCGACCAAGGTCCAGAGCTTCGTCCCCTCAGACAGCGAGGACACCCAAGACCAGACACCGCCCGACTTCGGTACACCGGACGGTGCGAAGTCCGATGCGGAGCGGAAATCAGGCGAAAGCGCGAGGGAGAAGAGCGAAGGCGACGACATCGAGAAACTCTTCAAGAAGTAACGGGCAGTACGCTCCAAACAACAAACCCCGCCAAGGCGGGGTTTGTTGTTCTTGCCAGGACGCCGCTTGCAGCAGCTACGACTTTCCGGCTCCCAGCTTCGAGGAGAACGTGTAATTGTCGTAGGTTGACTCGGCGACGCGGAACCACAGGAACTGCTCGTCGCGGAATTTTTTCCACTGGGGGTAGACCGCGGCCCAATGCTTGCTCTTCGGCTTCAGCTCCTCGTAGAGCTGATACGAAGCTTTTTCTGCGGCCTCCATGACTGACTTCGGGAAAGGCCGCAGCTTGGTGCCGCTCGCGATCAGCCGGCGCAGCGCCTGCGGGTTCTGCTCGTCGTACTTCGCCGGCATCCACGAGTTGACTTCGCCGCAGGCGGCGGTGAGCGCGGCCTGGTAGGGCTTGGGCAGCTCGTTCCACTTCTTTTCGTTGACAAGGGTCATCAACATCGGGCCGCCTTCCCAGAATCCCGGGTAGTAGTAGTTCTTCGCGACCTTGTTGAAGCCGAGCTTCTCGTCGTCGTAGGGCCCCACCCATTCGGCCGCGTCGATCGTGCCTTTTTCGAGCGCGGGGTAGATGTCGGGCGCGCCGATCAATTGCGGCACGACGCCCAGCTTTGCGAGTACCAGGCCGGCCATGCCACCGATGCGGAACTTGAGTCCTTTGAGATCCGCGACCGACTTGATCTCCTTGCGGAACCAACCGCCCATCTGACAGCCGGTGTTGCCTGCGAGGAGCGCGACACAGCCGTATTCGCTGAATAGCGGCGCCATCGCTTCTTTTCCGCCACCCACGTACCACCAGGCATTCTGCTGGCGGGTGTTCATGCCGAAGCATACTGCGGTGCCCAGGGCGAACGTCGGATCCTTGCCGAAGTAGTAGTAGGTCGCGGTGTGGCCCAGCTCGACCGTGCCGGCCTGCACCGCGTCGAGCACCTGCAGCGCGGGGACGATCTCGCCCGCGGCAAAGGCGCGGATCTGGAATTTTCCGTCGGTGATTTCCGCTACGCGCTTGGCGACCAGCTCTGCGCCGCCGAACAGGGTGTCCAGGCTCTTCGGCCAGCTGGCCGCGAGGCGCCACTGGATGCTGGGCAGACCCGAGGTCTGCTGTGCCCTCGCCTGCGCCACCGTCAGCAGGGCCGCGCCACCTGCGCCGACCCCGGCCGTCTTCAGGAATTCTCGTCTTTTCATCGGACCCTCCTCCTTGGTTTGGAATGCGCCGGGCGATCATACCTCCCTGCGCTTCGAGGCGTCCAGCACGGACGCGCGGCTGCTTCAGCCGGCCTTTACATTCAGTTTCCTGCCAGGGTCATCTTTTCGATCAGGATCGAACCGCTGGTTCGCGAGCCGCGCGTGAGCGCGTCGCTGCCGACGGCGACGATCGCGCGGAACATGTCGCGCAGGTTGCCGGCGATGGTGATCTCCTCGACCGGGTGGCGGATCTCGCCGCCCTCGACCCAGTATCCCGCCGCTCCGCGCGAGTAGTCCCCGGTCACCATGTTCACGCCGTGCCCCATCAGCTCGGTGACGAGCAGGCCGCGGCGCATTCTCCGGATCAACCCGGGAAGATCCAGATCCCCGCCCTGCAGGATCAGATTGTGGTTGCCGCCCGCGCTGCCGGTGGTCTTCATGCCGAGCTTGCGCGCCGAGTAGCTGCCCATAAAGTAGCCCTGCAGCACGCCCTGCCTGACCACCTCGCGCTCGCGCGTCGCCACGCCTTCGTCGTCGAACCACGAACTTGCCCCGCCGCGCGGCAGGTGCGGGCGCTCGGCGATGTCGACGATGGGGGAGAAGACCTGCTGCCCGAGGCTGTCGAGGAGAAACGAGGCCTTGCGGTACAGGCTCCCGCCGCTCACCGCGGAAACAAACTGTCCGAGCAGGTCGATCGCCACCGGGGCCTCGAACAGCACCGGTACCTGGGCAGTCTTGATCTTGCGGCTGCGAAGGCGCGCCAGCGCCCGCCTGCCGGCGTATTCGCCCACCGCCTCGGGCCGCGCGAGGTCCTCCTCCGCGCGCTTGGACACGTACCAGTCGTCGCGCTGCATCGCACCGCGCTCGGCGGCGATCACCGAGCAGGAGAGCGAATGGCGGGAAGTCGCGAACCCGTCCATGAAACCGAGGCTGTTGGCGAGGATGAAATGCCATTGCTGGCACGAGACGCTCGCTCCCTCGGAGTTGGAAACACGCTTGTCGAGCGCGAACGCGGCCGACTCGCAGTTCCTCGCGATCTCTATGGCGCGCTCGACCGGCAGATCCCAGGGATGGAACAGGTCGAGATCCGCCGATTTGCCCGCGAGCTCCTCGGGATCGGGAAGACCGGCGCTTTCGTCGGCCGCGGTAAAGCGTGCGATCGTCAGAGCGGCTTCGACGGTATCGCGGATCGCGCGCGCGGTGAGATCGGCGGTGCTCGCGTAACCCTTCTGCTTGCCCAGGTAGACGGAGACCGACAGGCTCTTGTCGCGGTTGTACTCGATGGTTTCGACCTCGCCCTTGCGCACCGTTACCGTCTGGCCGTAACCGTCGGCGACTTCAACCTCGCAGGCGCTCGCGCCCTTGGCGCGGGCGTGCGCGAGCGCGTCCGCGGCGATGGACTTCAGGGTCTCGGAATCGTGGGAAAAGCGCGCTTGAGCCACGGGAATGCTGCAGGAAAGGCGCTATGATAACAGTTCGACACCAGCCGGCCGCATCGTGCAGGAAGAAGAAAAACCGAGCAAGACCAAGCGCAAGCACGCCATGCACGAGCTGCAGGCGCTCGGCGAGCGCCTCGTCGAGCTCAATCCCGGGCAACTGTCCGAATTCGCACTGCCCGAGTCGCTGCTCGACGCAATCGAGGCCGCCCGGCGCATCACCCGGCACGAGGCGCGGCGGCGGCAGCTGCAGTACGTCGGGCGGCTGATGCGCTCGGCCGACGCGGACGCGATCCGCGAAAAACTGAAGACCTGGGACGGAATCTCGACCGAGCACACCGCGCGCGTGCACCGCATCGAGCGCTGGCGCGACCAGCTGCTCGCCGACGACGCCGCGCTCAAGGAACTCGCCGGCGCCCACCCGGGGCTGGACACGCAGCGGCTGCGCGCGCTGGTGCGCAACGCCCGCGCCGAGCGCGACGCGGGGCGTCCGCCGCATGCCTTTCGCGAGCTGTTTCGCGTCCTGCGCGATATCATCCCGGATTCGCAAACGGTGGCCGGCCATGACGCAGAATGAAGAACTGCTGATAGGTCTTGTCTCGATCAGCGACCGCGCATCCGGCGGGGTCTACAAGGACGAAGGCATTCCCTCGCTCGAGGAATGGTTCTCGCGGGCGCTCGCGAGCCCGTGGCGCACCGAGACGCGCCTCATCCCCGACGAGCGAGCGCTGATCGAATCGACGCTGATCGAACTCGTGGACCGGCGCGGCTGCCACCTGGTGCTCACCACGGGCGGCACGGGCCCGGCACCACGCGATGTCACCCCCGAGGCGACGCTTGCGGTCGCCGACAAACCCATGCCCGGCTTCGGCGAGCAAATGCGCAGGATCAGCCTGGAGTTCGTGCCGACGGCGATCCTCTCGCGGCAGGTCGCGGTGATCCGCAAGCAGACGCTCATCATCAACCTGCCCGGCCAGCCCAAGGCGATTCGCGAGACGCTCGAAGGCCTGAAGGACAAGGACGGCAAGCCGCTGGTGCCGGGCATCTTCGCCGCCGTGCCCTACTGCATCGACCTGATCGGCGGCCCTTACATCGAGACGCGCGAGGACGTGGTCAAGGCCTTTCGCCCGAAATCCGCGATCCGGCCAAAGTAAGCGCTCGATCCTCCGGCCCGGATCGTCCGGCCCTGCCCGCCCCAAGCAGAAACCCCGATCGCTGCCCTCCTCACCAGAGACCCCGATGCCAGATCTCCTCGACGCCGTAGAAATCGAAACCGCCAAGCACCCGACCGCCAGCGTCATCTGGCTGCACGGGCTGGGCGCCGACGGCAACGACTTCGTGCCGATCGTGAGCGAGATCAAACTGCCGCAGGCCGCGATCCGCTTCGTCTTCCCGCACGCTCCGGTGCAGCCGGTGACCATCAACGGCGGCATGCGCATGCGCGCCTGGTACGACATCAAGGACGGGGCCATCCGCCGCGAGGACGAATCCGGCGTGCGCGCTTCGCAAGGCCTGGTCGAGAAGCTGATCGCCCGCGAGAAACAGCGCGGCACGCCGGCCGCGCAGCTGGTGCTCGCCGGCTTTTCGCAGGGAGGCGCGGTCGCATTGCAGACCGGCTTGCGCTACCCCGAGCGCATCGCCGGCATCATGGCGCTGTCGACCTACCTGCCGATCGCCGATAAGCTGCCCGCGGAAGCCAGTGCGATGAACCGCGACGTGCCCATCTTCATGGCGCACGGCACGCAGGATCCGGTGATCGTGCTGGAGCGCGCGGTGCAGTCGCGCGATATCCTCACCTCGCTCGGCTACGCGCCACAATGGCACGAATACCCGATGCCGCACTCGGTATGCGCCGAGGAGATCGGCGACATCGGCACCTGGCTCGTGCAGGTGCTGGGCGGCTGACTCGCTGCGCCGCGGACCTGCTCGGTCTCGCGGATCATCTGGCGGAAGCGGACCTACTCGGTCTCGCGGATCATCTGGCGGAAGCGGACCTGTTCGTAGTCCTCGCCGCTCTCGACGAGTCCGGCGGGCATCAGCAGGAAGGATTTCCCGTCCCGCTCGAGCTCCAGATTCTGGCCCCCCGCAAGCACCCCGGGCGGCAGCAGCAACTGCGTTTCCGTGACGGAGTCCGAGGGATTGAGCATGATCGCCGGCCTGCCGTCCCGGGCGGCGCCCGTGGCGTTTTCCGGCTTCACTGTCACCGGCAGAGCCGCGCGCGCCAGCGTCTGGATGCCGACCGCGCCCTGCTGCGCCGTCTCGCGGTTGAAGCGGCGTATCACGCCGATGACCCAGTTGTGTCCGCCCTCGGGCTGCAACCCGACCAGACAGCCGATCTTGAGCCAGTCTCCCTTGATCTGCGGAACGCTCGCGCCGAAACCGCCGGCGCTGACGTTTTCCACCACCCAGCTCTCGACCCGGTTCTCCTCGGGAGTCGCCCGCGCCGGGTCGAGGGCGGCGAGCACGCCGTCGAATCCCCAGGTCGCCGCCAGGCGCGACTTCACCTTGTGGCGCGGCGTCTTGCGTGCCGGCGGCTTGGGCGACCAATAGAGCGCGAGATGGTTGAGCGCATCGAGCACGACCTCGGGCGCGTAGCTGTCGTCGAGGCCCAGACCCGAGGGCACCGCGTTGGTCGAATTCAGCACCGCCACCGCCTGCCCGAGTTCGTTCAGCGCGCCACCCGCCCCGAAGAACCTCAGCGTCGGCGTGATCTGCGGTGGCCGCGCCAGGCGCTGGGGCGGCAGGCTGACGGCGAGGTCCAGCCAGTAGACCAAGTCGGGTTGATGTTCGAGGGTCAGCTTGAACGAGCCAGAATAATGCGCGATCAGCCGCTCGACCAGGTCCACCTCGGCCGGCAGCAGGCGGTCAGGGGACGAGGCTGCCAGCATCGCCGCCTTGAGGAATTCCTGTTCGGGCGACGACTCGCCGGCGACGCCCGAGGTGACCCGGGTGCGCGCGAACTTGCGGCTCTCGGCAAGCGCATAAACGGTGGCGGCAGTTCCCCACAACTCGCTGTCGACCGGCCCGTAACGCACGTACTGCCATTTCATCTGGGCGGCGATCGCGCGCAACGCCCGCACCGTCAGCAGCGGCATGCTGGCTTTCAGCGCATCCGCACCCTTCTGGCCGGTCGCGAATTCGTCGATGCAGTTCAGGAACGCGATCGCGATCTGCCGGTTGCCGCCGTAGAGCGCAGCCCAGAGACGATTCTCGTGGAACTTCGACAGGCGCGCGGACGAAAGGTATTCGCGCTGCAGCTTGCGCAGGGTG
>JBGPTG010000097.1:0-10602 GCA_041490545.1 Gammaproteobacteria bacterium | reverse complement strand
TGGGTCCGCTGGGCACGTTTACCAACAGCCTCACCCAGAGCGGCCCGCTCAGCCTTCCCGTCATCCCCGACAACAGCACGACCGGTGTCAGCCATCCGCTCGTCGTTCCCGGCACTGTGCAATCGGTCGAAGCCGTGCAGATCACCATCAACGTGACCCACCCGTTCACGGGCGATATCGGCATCGAACTCACCTCGCCTTCGAATACCCGCAGCGTGCTGAAATATATTCGCGACGGGTTCGCGACCGTGAGCAACGCCGGCGTGGTCAGCGGCTCGGCCAACCTTAACAACATGGTGCTGCTCAGCAACGCGTTCTACGGTGAAAATGCGCCGGGAACGTGGACGATCAAGGTAGTCGATGGAGCAGCGAGCAATACCGGCACGCTGAACAGCTGGAGCATCCGCGTCTACGGCCACTAGGCCTTGCCGCCGCGAGCACTTGGAGACAGGCACATGAGACTACAAATCGTCGCGTTGGCTCTGGCGTTCGCTGCCACTACAGCGATGGCGCAGGAAAGCGCGGTCCCGGCTGCCGACCGCACCGCGTTCGTGCAGTCTCTGCAGCGCGGCAAGCCGATCACCGTCGGCCGCGAGCAGTACCAGCACCTGCCGGAAGTTTTCGCCGCGGAGCGCAAAGGCGACCAGACGCAGCAGCACGCTCTCGACGCCGTCGGCGCGGGTACGGCGCGGGTTCTCGAGACGAAGGGCCGGCTCGTGCTGTATCGCTCTGGCGCCGCCGCATCTGCGCAGGTCGCGCGCGTCGGCGCGTCGAACGTCTATCCGACGGTCATCAACGTGCGCACCGGGACCCTCGGCGTGCTCACCGGAACGCTGATCGTGAGGCCGAAAAGTTTCAGCGATGCCGCGAGCATCGCCGGCCAGTACGGACTGGAAATCGTGAAGGAGTTCGCGCACATCGGCACGGTGTTCTACCGCGCCAAGGCCAACGCCGACATCGCCGATCTCGCCGCGGCCTTGCAGGCCGATGCGCGCGTCGAGAACGCCTACCCCGAAATCATCGAGCATCTGCACCGGCCGAGGTGAGTTCGCTCCGCGGAGGCGATCTGCGCGACGTTGTCTGGGAAACACCTGACACAATATGTCAGGAAAACACCTGACACGATGTGTAAGGAAAACCCCATGGATGGAAATCGTCACAGCATTCCTGTACAACGGCGGTACCGTGCGGCTGCGGGCTCTGCGCGGCGGGGGAAGGGACAACAATAATAACGGCAGGGGAAGGTATCGCTGTGGATGTTTCCGGCAAGGATTTCGTCTGGATCCTGGGCAGCCTGTGCCAGTTGCACCGGGTCCCCTTCGACGCAGCGCTGCTTCTCCAGCAGTTTCCGCCGCCCTACGATCGCACCGCGCTCCTCGGCGCTGCGAAGGCGCTCGAATTCAAGGTCGGCGAAAAGACGATCCGCGCGCAGGATCTCGCGGAGCTGCCGCTGCCGTGCGTCGCGTTCCTGAAGCCCGAGGCCCCGCCGCCGCCCGCTCCGGGCGTGACTTCCGATGCGCAGCCGGCAGAGGAGCCGGCGCCCAGACCCGCGCTCATCGTCAAGGCGGCTGACAAGGGTTTCCTCTACTTCGAGGCCGGCAGCAACACTCCGCAGCAGCTTGCGCTCGCGGAGTTCGATGCTCGCTTCGAGCCGCAGGTGCTGCTTGTCGCCAGGTCGCCGGCGCAGGCGACCGACCCGGACGCGCCTCTGGCGGCTGCAAGACCATTCGGTTTCAGCTGGTTCGTGCCCGAGCTCCTCAAGCACAAGCGAATCTGGCGCGACGTGCTGATCGCGTCTCTCGCCATCCAGCTGGTCGCGCTCGCCACGCCGCTTTTCACCCAGGTGGTCATCGACAAGGTCGTGGTGCACCAGACGCAGAGCACGCTGTGGGTGGTGGGCACCGCGCTCATCATGTTCATGCTGTTTTCCACGGTGATGACCTGGATGCGCCAGTACCTGGTGCTGCACACGGGCAATCGCGTCGACGCGGTGCTCGGCCAGACCGTGTTCCGCCACCTGCTGCGCCTGCCCATGCCGTATTTCGAGCAGCGCCAGACCGGCGTGCTCGTCGCGCGGCTGCACGGCGTCGAGCAGATCCGCGAGTTCGTCGCCGGGGCGGCGGTCACGCTCTTGCTCGACTGCCCGTTCCTCTTCATCTTCCTCGCGGTGATGTTCTGGTACAGCGCTCAGCTGACGCTCATCGTGCTCGGCATCCTCGTCCTCATCATCGGTCTGAGCCTCGCGGTGACACCGATCTTCCGCGCCAAGCTCAACAAGCAGTTCCTGGTGGGGGCGAAGAACACCGCCTTCGTCACCGAGTACGTCTCCGGCATGGCCACCGTCAAATCGCTGCAGATGGAACCGGGGCTCGAGGGCCGCTACGGCGACCTGCTCGCGCAATACCTCGCCGCAGGCTTCGAGACCAAGCAGCTCGCCAACAGCTACAACACCGTGGCGAACGCGCTCGAGCAGACCATGACGCTTTCCATCCTCGTGGTGGGCGCTCTGGTGGTCATCGACAGCACCTTCAACGCCGCCAGCGGCGCCGCGACCTTTACCATCGGCATGCTGGTCGCCTTCCAGATGTTCGCGAGCCGCGTCTCCCAGCCGATGCTGCGGCTGGTGGGCCTGTGGCAACAGTTCCAGCAGGCGAACGTCTCGGTGAAGCGCCTCGGCGACATCATGGACATGCCGGCCGAGCCTTACACGCTCACCCCGCAGCGCGCGTCCACGGGCCAGGCGGGGCGGATCGAATTCCAGTCGGTCTCCTTCCGCTACTCGGAAAAGCACCCCTGGCTCTACCGCAACTTGAACCTCGCGATCAAGCCGGGGCAGCTGACGGTGCTCGTGGGGCCCTCGGGCTGCGGCAAGAGCACGCTGGCGAAATTGCTGCTCGGCTTCTATCCGCCGAGTGACGGCCGCATCGCCATCGACGGCCAGGACACGCGCTACATGAGCGCGAACGAGCTGCGCGCGAGCTTCGGCGTGGTGCCGCAGGAGACCACGCTTTTCTCCGGCTCCGTCTACGAAAACGTGATGATGGCGAGTCCCCAGGCTGACTTCGCGCAAGTCGCCGAGGCCTGCCGGATGGCCGAGATCCACGAGACCATCGAAGCCCTGCCGCAGGGCTACCAGACACCGCTGGGCGAGCACGGCGTCGGGCTCTCCGGCGGCCAGCGGCAGAGGATCGCCATCGCCCGCGCGCTCCTGAAGCGCCCCAAGGTGCTGATCTTCGACGAGGCGACCAGCAACCTCGACCAGAACACCGCCGAATCCTTCGCGCAGACGATCAACCAGCTGAAGGGCAAGGTCACCATGCTCTTCATCGCCCACAACCTGCCGCGCGGTCTGCAGGTGGACGAAGTCATGCAGTTCGGCGCGCGGCCCGCGGGGAAGGGCGGCGCGCAAGGTACCGACCCGCAGCCGCCCAAGCAGATGAGCGTGGTCGAGGAAGAAAAGGCCAAGCCGTGAACGGGAAATTGCGCGACGCCTGGAAGCGTGTAACGAAATCGAAACGAAAAGAGGAAAACATGGCAGAAGCAAAGAAAGACGGGCAGGAACAGGAAACCGCGGACGCGAAGCCCGCCGAGAAAGTCCAGAACAAGCAGATGGGAATTCGCCTAGCGCCGGTGGACAACTCCGACCAGCCGGTGGTCGCCAACTACTGCGCGATCAACGTCTCGCCGGGAATGGCGTTCCTCGACTTCGGGTTTCTGGAGCCCGCCATGCTCGCCGCGCTGCCGCGCGTGGCGCGGTCCGGTGGGAAATTGCCGGAGAGATTGAACGGCAAATTGGCCGTGCGCGTCGTGCTGGGGTATGACGCGCTGGCGAATCTGCATCAGCAGCTGGGGCAGGTGTTGAAGGGGTTGAGCGAAGCGGCGAGGGCGGCGGGGGCGAAGAAGGACTAGCGAAAAACAGAATGTCTGAATTTCTAAAGTTGAGGTGAAAGATGAAATTCTTTGGAAATAAATCGTCTCTGCCCCTTTTGGCTTCTGTCGCAGCTGCCGCCCTTGGGTGGAGCATATTCGCCGGAACCGCATTTGCTGAGGGAAAAAAAGAGAACCACGTTCAGCTTACGGGTAATCAAAAGGAGTGCAGCGAACGTGTCTGGAACCAGGTGGCGCTCGATGCCGCGATCACGGCCTCCGAGAGCGCTGCGGCACAGACCGGCAATGGCGATCTGCTTTCAGGCGGCGCGGGCGACGACATCATGGTGGGAGCGGCCACAAGCAATACGATGTTCGGCGAGGCAGGTGCGGACCTGATGGTGGGAGGCGCGGGCGATGACAACCTCTTCGGGGATTGGGACCTGGCCTCGGCCACGCTCGACTGGACTGCGGTGCGCAGCGTGGCCGGTACGGCCTTCTCGCCGATTTTTCGGGTGGACTTCACCAACGCGCAGAAGCTCGACCCGCAGGATGCCGCGCAAGGCCAGGCCGACGCGATCTACGCCGGGGCGGGCAAGGACTGGGTGTTTGCGGGCAGAGGCGACGACTTTGTCGATGGGGGCTCGGGCGATGACGTGATCCTCGGCGAAGGCGGGTCGGATGTCTTGTTCGGCGGGGACGGAGCCGACTTGATCGACGGGGATTCGGCAAGCGCGGTCGCGGCAGGGCTTGCCGGAGATGACTACATCGACGGCGGTATCGGTAACGACCTCATTAGAGGAGGGACGGCGGTCACCGACCGCATTAATGCCACAGGCGGGTACGACATGGTCTTTGACAAGGTGGACGACGACACCATCCTTGGCGGGTGGGATACGAGAATGTGGACGTTCCTACCTTTCGTTCTTTCTTATACGGAGAATCGAGCATGGGTCTAGTGATCCTGTTTTTTATCGCTCTCTATGTCGCTGTGCTGGTCGCGACGACGGTATTACCCTACAGATTTGGTCTGAAGCAAGGCTGGACGCGGCGTAAGCGTCGACTGGCCGCGGCGGTAGGCTTTCTACTGATTTTTCTGCCGATGTTTTGGGATTGGATACCCACTGTTTGGTTGCACTCGTACTACTGTGAGAAGTATGGCGACCTAACGATTAATAAGACGCCGGAGCAATGGAAGCTGGAGAATCCGGATGTGGCGACGACGTTGGTACGCCAGAAGCCTCCACTCCAGGTTGGGGCAGGGGACAAGTATTACTTTCAGTTGAGCCAGCGCTTCCGCTGGGAAATTGAGTATACGGACAAATTGCTCGGGATCGGGCAGCGCGAAGATCGCGTGGTTGATGGTAAGACAGGAGAAGTTATGGCCCGAAACATCGATTTCTGGACTGTTCATAGCGTGAGGAGCATACAGACTTTCCGCGACGTTAAGATATGGATGAACAGAAATTCCTGCCAAACCGAAGGGAAAATGGTCAACGCGAAACGGTTTAGTCGAATTGAAGCCGACTACGCATCTTTGGGAGAGCAACAATGATCTCAAGCAAGAATTTCTTTGGTGCAGTACAGCTAGCTGAGGCAAGTTACGTCTTGTTGGAGAATGTCCAGATCGGAAACGATGAACAACTGATTGCGGCGCTAATCGACGGGGGGCGACAGGGTGGTTTTAGTGCAGATCAAGCGCAAGCGCTCGCCAACTCCTGGTCGCTCGTCAATCATCAGCCGGACACGGCAAGCGGATTCTCTGCGACTTTGTTCCAACAAAAAGGAAGTCCTTCGGATTACGTTTTGGCAATTCGGGGAACAGAATTTACGCGGCCGACAGAATTCGTTCGAGATCTTGGCCAGAGCGATATTGGTGGGGTAATCTTTGAAGGTGTGGCCATCAGTCAGATTATTGATCTCTACAACTATTGGAAGGAATTAACGGCAGGCGTGGGCGCAGCTGTACGTCTTGCGCGCATCGTTGCGACGCAGGATCCTGGTGCTTCCGGGATCTTTACTTCGACCTTGCTTCCGGGTGCGACGGTCCCCACATATTTTCGTGTCGAGTTCTTCGATCAATCCAATGCGGGATTTGGTGCGATTACAGGTCCCGTATCAAGTTTGACGATCACGGGTCACAGCTTGGGCGGCCATCTTGCGACCGCCTTCCAAAGGCTATTTCCCCAGGCCAATGCCGAGGTCGTCACCGTAAATGGAATGGGCACGGGTGAGAACGCTCTCGTAAGCACGTTTTTTAATGCTCTTGCCGAAACTTCTAATACAAGCTTCGACAATTCACGCATTGCTAATGTTTTCGGCAGCGCCGGTCCTCTTCTCGCGACCGGTGAGCTGCTTTACGCACAGCAAGGAGTTCGCGCGCAGATTTTCACGGAAAGTGCCAGCCTTAGTACAACACTCGGACACGGTGACCGTCAGATGGCCGACAGTGCCGCGGTGTACGACCTGTTTATCCGCATGGATGCCTCGCTCAAAGCGAAGTCGCCTTCGGACATGGCAACGTTCCTCTTCGGTGTGTTTCAGGCAGCCAGCGCCTCGTCCGGATTTACGCTTGAATCGGTAGTCAACATGCTTGGCAAGCTTCTTGTGCCTGGCTATGTCGAGATTCCCCTGAAGCTCCAGGACGATCGAAAAACGCTTTACCAAAGGATTGGGTCGATTCGCGCAGTGAGTCCGCAAGCCGGTTTCACGATAGTCCCGCTGGTCGGGATGTCAGCCGATTCCCTGAAGAACCTAGCGATCAATGGCGATGTTGACGCTATTGCCTACCGCTATGCGCTTCGAGAGCTGAATCCGTTTGCGCTATTGGGTTCTGCGGATCTTTACCAATCGCACAACCAGAACGGGGAATTGAATTTGTATAACCCTGCCGGCGGAACGCCTGCGGGAATGACCAATGAATACCTGACCGATCGGGCGGCAATGCTTGCCTTTGCGATTACCGCGAACACCAACGATACGAATGCGTTCGCGTCTAACCAGGTTACCGATCAAGTTCGATACACGGACATGGGTGTGGGAGCGAGCGGTAAGAAGACCGATTTCGTAGTCTTTTTGCCTGGCGGCACGCCCAACTTTTCGGGGCCGAACACGCGAATCGTCGCATTCGGAACCGATTCAACGGATGTGTTGCAAGGTCGCGACAACACCGATCGTCTCTACGGTGGGCTTGGTACGGACTTCCTGGAAGGGGGCGCAGGGAACGACTATCTGGAAGGCGGCGCCGGGACGGATGTGTACCAGTACAACGCCTCAACCGGCTTGCTCGGGCTGAATCCCAGCAATGACGGCAACGACACTATCCTCGACACCGACGGCAAGGGAGTGCTGCGCTATACGTTCACGAGCGGAATCCTCTCGAACACGGTGCGAAGCACCGTCATCGGGGGTGAGGCGCTCAAGCAAAGCGACGGCACCTGGAAATCTCCCGATGGCAAGTTCACCTATGCCAAACAGGCCAACGCCCAGGGCGGCAGCGATCTCGTCGTCACGATCATCGGCGATGCCGGCGGCGGTCTCACGCTGCAGAACTACCAAGACGGCGATTTTGGCATTCGCCTGTTGGATACCCCCACCGACCCACAGACCACGAACATCATCCAGGGCGACCGCGAGCCGCAGATCTTCACCGACACGCTGGCGGTGACGCCGTCTGGGAATTTCAGTACTCCAGTGCAGGTGGGGGATCATGCTGAAGCGACGCGTGGCGGTACCACGGAACCACAGCCGACGTGGCGAAGCGCGGTCCAGATCGGCATCGAAAGGGTGGTTGATCACAGTGTTACCACCCAGGACACGGGTGTAGTCACTCTGTTCATGCAGATCGTGAGCCTCACCTTCACGCACAACACGGTGGATGGTCTGGACAATCTGATCGTCACCGATACCCCGGCGCAGGATCGCGAGGACGAGCTGAACGGTTCCGCCGCTTCGGACAAGTTCATCACCGGCGGCGGCAACGACATCATTCACGCTGATCGGGTCGGCACCACCGGGCAGATCGACACCGCCGGCGACTGGGTGCAGGCGGGGGCGGGACGGGATATCGTCACTGCGGGCTCCGGCAGCGACTTGATCGAAGGTGGAACGGGCGGCGACATCGTCTTCGCCGGGGCCGGCGACGACCAGGTGTTCGGCGTCGACAAGAAGAGTGTCGCGGACGCGATCGCGGCGGGCGAAACCGATGCATCCGTAGCCGGGCCAGGCGACCTGCTCCTGGGGGAGGCGGGCAACGACGTCATCGTCGCCGGCGCGACCTCGGACCTGATCCTGGGCGGCACGGGCGCCGATCTCGTTGTCGGCGGAGCGGGGAATGATACGGTCTATGCCGACTCGAGCCTCGCCTCGGCCCCGCTCGACTGGGCGATAGCGCGCAATCGCATCGACGACGTCGATCACACGACATTCAACGTTACCTTCGTGAATACCGACGTGCCCTCGCCCGGCGATCCCGCGCAGGGGCAGGCCGATGTGATCTACGGGGGCGCCGGCGATGACTGGATATTTGCCGAAGGGGGCGACGACTTTGTCGATGGCGGGTCCGGCGACGACGCCATTCTCGGCGAGGGCGGCTCGGATGTGCTGCTGGGCGGGCTGGGGAACGACTTCATCGACGGGGATTCGTCGGACACCCCGGCGGTGGCGATGGGCGATGACTACCTCGACGGAGGCGTGGGCGCCGACACGCTGATCGGCGAAGGGGGCAACGATATCCTCATCGGCGGCACGGAGGACGATTCCCTTTACGGAGGCGACGGCAACGACCTGCTCAACGGCGGGCCGGGCACCGACGTGCTCGTCGGCGGCGCGGGCAAGGATACCTACGTGTTCAACCTCGGCGACGGGACTGACTTTGTTTTCGACACGCCTGCGGGCGCGGACGATCCCGAGGCGAGCGTGCTGGTACTGGGGCCGGGTATTGCGAGGTCCAGCATCAAGTTCCGCCCGGGATCCCTGGAAATCGACCTCGGCGGGGGCGACGCCATTCACTTGGAAGGGTTCAGCACGGACGACCCGCTTGCCACGCCGATGCTCGACTCGATCCAGTTCGCAGACGGCACGGCGATGAGCTACCAGGATCTTCTCGACCAGGGTTTCGACATCGACGGCACAGAGGGCGACGACGTGATCGCCGGCACGGCCGTCACTGACCGCATCGACGCGAAGGGTGGCGACGACATCGTGACCGGGGGCAGCGGCGACGACAGCATCCTCGGCAGAGCGGGAGAAGACCAACTGGATGGTGGCGCGGGCGACGATCTATTGGACGGCGGCGATGGCAACGACGAACTGATCGGGGGCACCGGCAACGACGACCTGGAAGGCGGTGCGGGCGACGATCATCTCGAGGGCGGAACGGGCGACGACCTGCTGGTCGGCGGTACGGGTGCCGACACTCTCATCGGCAACAGCGGCGCCGACATCTACCAGTTCACACCCGGTGACGGGCAGGACACGATCGACGAGCAGGCCGCGGTGGCGGTCAACGCCGTCGACAACGCTAGCGTCGACGTCATCCGGTTCGCCGAAGGTGTCCTCCCCTCCAGCCTGAATTTGCTGCGCGAGGCGAACGGCGACCTCGTGGTCGGTTACGGCGCGGGCGACGCGGTGACGGTGAAGGGGCAGTACTCGGTCGCCGGCAACGCCATCGAGCGCATCGAATTCGCCGACGGCACGGTGATCGAAAAGGCGGCGCTCGACGCACTTCCGGTCGCGACGCTGGTCGGGACGGAAGGCAACGATGTTCTTACCGGCGCGGAAGCCGCCGAGACGCTGCTCGGCCTCGGCGGGGACGATGTGCTCGACGGGGGCGCTGGCAACGACCTGCTGGAGGGTGGCGCGGGCGCCGACACCTACCTCGTATACCGCGGGATGGGGAAGGACACGGTTATCGACGCTTCTGCGACCGTGGGTGAAATCAGCACGCTCGCCCTCGGACCGGCGCTGAGTCTCGATTTTCTCAAGGCCATCCGTGATCACGACGACCTTTTCGTCAATATCCGTGGCACGCAGGAAGGAATCGTCATCCAGGGTTATTACGACGCCAATTCGCCTGCGCAGCAGTGGCAGATCCTGCAGTCCGACGGAACCCCGGTGCCCCTGCAGGATCTGATCGACAGGCCCGATCCGAACTCCAACGTCGTCGCGCTTTCGGCCATGGAGGACTACAAGCAGGGCGTCCTTTCCGCCTGGGCGGCGGACTCGCTCCCGCTGAGATTGCCGACGCATGCATTCGTCGCGAGCTCGTATTCGCAGACAACGACGACGATCCTCAACCCGAACGGCACCGTTACGACGATCGTCGATCCGCTCTTGACCTCCATCCAGATCCAGGGATACGGGGTGAGCAACGGCAGCACGTTCGTGCCGGTATCGCAGGTCGAGAGGACCATTATTCCGACGATCGTCACGCAGCAGACGGATGCCGGGCTGATCCAGACCGTCGGGAATCCCGACGCGGTCACGACGAGCGAATTTCACAATGCCTCGCTCGGTCTATTTAGAGTTGGCGGCAGCCAGACGACCCGCTCCAGTTTTGCGACCTCCGCAACCACAATCAATGTCACCGTGTCATCGTTTGGGCAGCGCTGGGCGCCGGTCACCTTGGACGGCGGTGGTCCCGTGAACGGAGTGCTGCAAATCCAGCACAGCACCGAGCACCGCGTGATCGAGGAGATCACCGCGGGCGCCAGCAACAACACCATTGTCGGCGTC
>JBGPTG010000096.1:0-10637 GCA_041490545.1 Gammaproteobacteria bacterium | reverse complement strand
GGCCGCAAAATTCCGGCGAAGCAGGAGCGGTAGCACCGTCGTCGTGGCGGATTCCAGCGGCGTACGGTTTGCCCACGCAGAACCGGCGAAAGGCAAGCGGCCCCTGATTGCCTCCTACGGGCAGGCTCCCGCCGGAGACGGCCAGGACGCACTAGCCGCCGCGCTGAAAAGCCTTGGAGTCGCGGGAGTGAAGAACGGACTGACGCTGCTCCCGCCGCAGGACTACCAGTTCGTCGCGGTCGATGCCCCCGAAGTGCCCGAAGCAGAACTCAAGTCAGCGATGAAGTGGCGACTCAAGGACATCATCGGCTACCCGATCGAGGAAGCGACTTTCGATTTGCTCCCGATTCCCGTTCCTGCTGCCGCTGCCAGCCGGACCCGTTCGATTTTTTCGGTGGTTGCGAAGAGCCAACTGCTGCAGCGCCGGGTGCAGGATTTCGACTACGCGCGTTTCGGCCTTGCGGTTATCGATATACCGGAGACGGCGCAGCGCAACGTGGCGGCGCTCTTTGAGGAGGAGGGCCGCGGAGTGGCCTGGCTCTATTTCGACGAGTCAGGCGGCCTCATGACGATCACCTGCAACGGCGAGCTCTACCATGCGCGCCGCTTCGACATCACCGCGGCGACGATAGAGGCGGCATCCGGGGTGGTTCGCGACGATTTGTTCAACCGAATCCTTCTCGAACTGCAGCGCACCATCGACAATTTCGAACGTCAGTTCAGTTCCATCGCGCTCACCAAGGTCCTGGTTGGGCCGGAACGCGAAGAGTCCGGGCTGGCGGAGTTCCTCAAGTCCAACCTGGCCATCGGTGTTGACGCGGTTTCCCTGGAAAGCGTGCTCGATTTCGCTCCCGGGACAATGCCTGGGCGCGAAGCACAGTGGCGGTTTTTCCACGTGTTCGGCTGCGCCCTGAGAAGCGCGGGCCCGTTCCAATGAGCCAGCAGATCAACCTGTATCACCCGGGACTACGGCCCGCACAGAGACCGCTCACGGCGACCCGGCTCGCGCTAGGGGTAATCGTTCTGGCACTTGCGCTCGGGGCCTATTACGCATTTGCCGAATTCCAAGTGCACCAGTCCGAGCTGGCGCTCGCCGAAGCGAACAGCGAGTTCAAGGCGCTGCAGGAACGGATACTCAAGATCGGCGGACCTGCCGGACAGACGGGAGTGCGCGGCGTCGAGGAGTCCGTCGCCAAGGCGGAAGCGGAACTGAGGATTCGCGAAGCGGTGCTGAAACGCCTGGGCGGGGGCGACTTGGGCGGCACGCAGGGGTTCTCTGCCTATCTGACGGCGCTGGCGCGGCAGCGGGTGGAAGGGGTCTGGATCACCGGCCTGACCGTGGCCGGCGACAGCGGCGATTTCACCCTCCAGGGCGGGGTTTCGCGTCCGGAGATTTTGCTCGACTACATCCGCAAGCTAAGCCGCGAAGACGTGCTCAAGGGCCGGCAGATCGGAGACTTCCGCATGCTGAGGCGGGAACTCGTGGTTAGCGATGGGCAGGCGGCTGCGGCGACGGGCCGGGAACCGGGCGCCGCCGCTGCGCAGCGATGGCGCTTCGTGGAATTTTCGGTCGGGACCGGGCCGTCGCACGGTCAGCCGGGAAGTTGAAGACGATGCACAAATACTGGCGGGAGATTGCCGTACGCTACGACAAGCTCAGCACCAGAGAGCAGGTGCTGGTTGCGGCCGTCTGCATCGTGCTGCTCTATACCGTGATCGACACGCTCGTGCTTTCGCCGGCCGCTGCGAGGCAGAAACGAGCCGTCCAGGAAATCGCGCAGAAGCGCCAGGAGAACCAGACATTGTCCGCCCAACTGGCGGCACTCGAAGCCCGGCGTGCCCAGGATCCAGAAGCGCTGGCACGGCGCCGGCTCGAGGAACTCCAGGCGCGGCTGGCGTCGATGCAGGTCGACATCGGGAAGCAATCGGCGCTGCTGATTTCCTCCGAACAGATGCCCAAAGTCCTGGAGCGCCTGCTCGCCAATCACCCGCGCGTCGAACTGGTCGAATTGAAGGCGCTTCCCCGCGTGGTGCTCGACTTGGGTGCCGACGCGAAAAAAGCCAGTGCTCCCGAGCCGAAAGCGCGCGCCTCGGCAAGCGGGGAGATTCCGCAAGGCATTTACCGTTACGGGATGGAAATCTCGATCCGCGGTCCGTACCTGGACCTGCTCGGGTACCTGCGCGCGATCGAGGCGAATCCCGAGAAGTTCTTCTGGGAGCGTGCCGAGCTGACTGCGGTGACCTACCCCGTGACCACGCTCAAGGTGAAAGTTTTCACGCTCAGTCTCGACAGCCAATGGATGAAAGTATGAGTCCGGGCGCCGCTGCCACGCTGTTCGCGCTGGCCCTGTTCGCTCTCGCGGGCAGCGCGAGTGCCCAGGTTCTCGCAGACCCCACCCGGCCGCCGAATCTGGCGGGACTGTCCCCGGGCGGGGAAATCGCCCCGCCTTCGGGTCCGGTGTTGGAGTCGATCGTCCTGTCTCCGCAGCGCAGGCTCGCCCTGATCAACGGAAAACTGGCGGGCATCGGCGATCGCGTCGGTGCGGCGACACTGGTCGCCATCGAGATCGATTCCGTGAGGCTTCGCGAAGGCGCAGGAACCAGAGTATTGAAACTGCTTCCCGAGGTGCGGAAGCGCGATGTGGAAGCGGCGGCGGTCTTGCCCGTCGATACCAACCCAGCGGGTGACGTCAAATGAAAAGAGCGCTGATAGCGGTGTGCCTTGCCCTGCAAGTCGCGGGGTGCTCGACCTCCAATCCAAGGCAGATCAACAACCTGGTCGTCGAAGAACTCGACAAGGCGGTGGCGCAGCAGCCCCGCGTTGCCGAGAACGACAAGGTACAGCAGGCGCTACTGCCGCCGCTCAAGGCGGAATTGCCGACGGCCTCTGCGAGGGTTATCGAACCGCGCTTCGACATATCGGTGAACAACGCGGCAGCGGCGCAGGTTTTCATGTCGATTGTTTCGGGGACGCGTTACAGCATGCTCATGCACCCGGAAGTCGGCGGGAAGATCACGGTGATGCTTAAGGACACTACGGTGCGTGAAGCGCTCGACGCGATACGCGAGCTCTACGGTTACGAGTACCGGGTGGAAGGCACGCGCATTTTCGTTCAGCCTGCGTCGATCCAGACGCGGGTGTTCAGGGTGAACTACCTGATCGCTCAGCGCCTCGGACGCAGCGACGTGCGTGTGACATCGGGCTCTGTGGCCGATGCGCCGGGAACCGGCGCCACCGGGGTGCCGGGCGTCGGTGGCCCCGCGGGGCTTACAAGCCCCGCGGTCGCGGCGGGAACCGCTGGTGCGGCCGCTGCGCTTTCGTCGGTTCCGCCCTCCGACAGCAGCCGCATACAGACTTCGATACGCAGCGATTTCTGGGAAGACTTGCGCCAGACGCTCAACCAGATCGTAGGCAAGGAGGGCACCCGTGGCGTCGTGGTCAATCCCCAGGCGGGCGTCATCGTCGTGCGCGCAATGCCCGACGAATTGCGCCAGGTCGAAAACTATCTGCGCGAAATCCGGCTCTCGGTCGAGCGCCAGGTGATGCTCGAGGCGAAGATCGTGGAGGTCTCGCTATCGGATCAGTTTCAGTCGGGGATCAACTGGGCATTGTTCGCAAACTCGCAACGGGGCAGCCGCGGGCCGCTCGGCGCGGCCGGCGGACTCGTCGGCTCGAATACCAACCTCGGTGCGACCGGCACCGGAGCCGTGTCCACGCCGTCCGGGCCCGGGCTGGCGTCGGGCACGATTGTCGGAGACACGGTGGGCCGGACGCTGGCCACGACGGGGATCACCGGCACCCTCATCCAGGGAACGCCTGGCGGCTCGCTGCTCGGTCTGGCGTTCCAGACGCAGAACTTCTCGGCGCTGCTGCAGTTCCTGGAATCGCAAGGCGCCGTGCAGGTGCTGTCGAGCCCGCGGATCGCCACGATCAACAATCAAAAGGCGGTGCTCAAGGTGGGGACCGACGAGTTCTTCATTACCAACATTTCCGGGGGGTCCACCACCTCCGGGACCGTGACGGGCGGAACCACGACGTTTCCCACGTTGACGCTGCGGCCGTTCTTCTCGGGCGTGGCGCTCGACGTCACGCCGCAGATCGACAACGAGTCCACGCTGATCCTTCACGTGCACCCGTCGGTCAGCAACGTGCAGCAGGACAACAAGAACGTCAATCTCGGCACCGCATTCGGCGGCGACGTGACCCTGCCGCTGGCGCGCAGCACGGTCAGCGAGACCGATAGCGTGGTACGCGTGCGCGACGGCAACATCGTGGCGATCGGCGGGCTGATGAAAATGGAGCTGGCGGACGACCAGTCCGGGATTCCGGGACTCAAGGACGTTCCCGGACTCGGTGGACTGTTCCGCAGCGATCGTCGAGCGATTGTGAAGAAAGAGCTCGTGATCCTGATCAAGCCCACGGTGATCCAGTCCGAACAGGACTGGGTGGATGATGCGCGCGAGTCGCGAGACCGCATCCTCAATATGGGACGATCTTCGCCGGGTTCTTCCTCCACCCAGAGGTAACCGTGGTCTACCTCCAACACCTCGGCCTGCGCGAGCCCCCTTTCGGGATCACCCCCGACTCGAGTTTCTTCTACGCCTGCGAAAGCAGCCAGGAGGCGCTCAACACGCTGCTAGTCGCCAGCGCCAACGGCGAAGGCTTCATCAAGGTCACTGGAGAAGTGGGTACGGGGAAAACGCTGCTGTGCCGCAAGTTTCTCGCTACGCTGGACGACGGCTGGGCGAGCGCCTACATCCCCAATCCGAACCTCGAACCGAGGACGCTGCTGCTCGCGCTCGCCGAGGAACTCGGCGTGAAGCTCGACGGCGGCCTCGACCAGCACCACCTGGTCAAGGCGCTCAACCTTGCTCTCCTGGATTTCGCCCGCCAGAAAAGGCGCGTGGTGGTGTGCCTGGACGAAGCCCAGGCGATGCCCCTGGAGTCGCTCGAGGCGTTGCGCCTTCTCACCAATCTGGAAACGGAGAAGAGAAAGCTGGTCCAGGTGATCCTGTTCGGCCAGCCGGAGCTCGACGAGCGGCTCGCGCATCCTTCGATCCGGCAGTTGCGCCAGCGCATCACCTTCCAGCACCACATGGGAACGCTGACGCGCGAAGAGACCGATCACTACCTCGCGCACCGCCTCGCCGTCGCCGGCTACTCGGGCGAGCGCGTGTTTTCCCGGTCCGCAGTGCGGGCCATTTACCGCGCCAGCCGCGGCGTGCCAAGGCTCATCAATATCCTTGCCAACAAAGCGATCATGCTGGCGTACGGCGAGGGCACGCGGCGGATCGAGGCGCGGCACGCGCGCGCCGCGGCGAGCGACACGCCGGCCTCGTTCGCGCTCTCGCGGGCCTGGCTGTGGCTCGGGCTCGCCTGTTTGGCGTTCTCCAGCATCGGCTGGGCGGTTTTCCGATGAGCCTGATCAACAAGATGCTGCAGGACCTGGACAAGCGCCATGCCTCGCAGGGCGGGCTGGCTGCGCGTACCGAGGGTCTTGCGCAGCACGTTCGTCCCGTGACTGCGCGCAGAGTCGTTTCAGAGTATTTCTGGCGGATCATGGCGGTGGTCATGCTGATTTCTGTGGGCTGGGTGGCCTGGCTGGTTTGGCAATTGACGCCGCGCCCCGTGGTGACCGAGCTCGCTTACGAGTCGGCGAAGAGGCAGGCCGAGCCGCCGGAAGCGCCTGCGGCGCCCGCGACTGCCGCTGCCACTGCCACTGCGTCCAGTCCGACTGTCGCTGCTGCCGCACGGGTCGTCGGGTCTGCGCCGACCGTGTTGCGGGATAAAGTCAGTTTCGACATGCTGCGACTGGCGACCGAAATGACGACGCCGATCCTGGAACGCAGCACGAGACCCGCGCCCCGTCCGGCGGCTCCCAAAAAGACCGCGGCGCGACCCTCCGGTCCCGCGGAAGGGCCGGTCGCGGTCGAATCGGGGAAGATCGAACGCCGCGCGAATACTACGCCCGTGGAGCGTGCCGAAAGCGAGTTCCGGCGCGCAGTGACCCTGGTCAATCAGGGACGCATGGCCGAAGGCATGGACGGGCTGCGCACCGCCCTGAACATCAGTCCGGCGCACGAGACGGCGCGCCAGACTCTGGTGGCGCTGCTGCTGGAGGCCAAGCGCGTAGACGAGGCCGCCGCGGTGCTGCAGGAAGGCCTGGCGCTCAACCCGGAGAACACCGGGTTCGCCATGCTGCTCGCCCGCGCCCTGGTCGAGCGCAACGATCCCTCCGGGGCGCTCGCCGTCCTGCAGAAGCACGCGGTCGCCCCGGACCGCAATGCCGATTTCCACGCCTTCGCCGGCGCACTCTACCAGCGCCTGGACCGGCACAACGAGGCAATCGAGCAATACCAGGCGGCGCTGCGTCTGGCGCCTTCGGCGGGAATCTGGTGGGTGGGTCTGGGCATTTCCTATCAAGCCGTCGAGCGTCCCAAGGAAGCACTTGAAGCGTTCACCACCGCCAAGTCCGCCGGGTCTCTCGCGCCCGACCTCCTCGCTTTCGTCGACCAGCGGCTGAAGCAGCTGAAGTAGCCCCGCAGGATCACCGCTTGCACCCGCTCCGTCGGACGGGAGTGCTTGTGCTACCTTGTGCGCCGGAGGGCAGGCGATGCGGGATCGCTATCGAGAGGTATACGACGGATTCCGATGGGAGGTTCCGGCGCGCTTCAACATGGCCGCCGCGTGCTGCGGCCGGCACGCCGAGGGGCACGATCGCATTGCGCTGCATTGGGAAGACGAGAACGGCGCGAGCGCCACCTGGTCCTTCCGCCAACTCCAGGAGCAGGCAAACCGGCTGTCCAACGCGCTCTCCGAACTTGGCGTGGGTCGCGGCGACCGCGTGGCGATCGTTCTGCCGCAGCGACCGGAAACCGCGATCGCGCACATCGCCTGTTATCAGATGGGCGCGGTGGCGATGCCGCTCTCCATACTGTTCGGACCGGACGCGCTCGAATACCGGCTGCTAGACAGCGAGGCGAGCGTCGTACTGGTGGATACCGCGTCGCTGCCGAATTTGGCTCAGGTGCGCGACAGGCTTCCGCGCCTTGCACACGCGATCGGCGTCGCCGGTGCGCGCGAGTCCTGGGTGCAGCCCTGGGAAGGTCTGCTCGGCAAGGCATCGGCGCGGTTCGCTCCGGTGGCGACCTTCGCCTCCGACCCGGCGCTGCTCATCTACACGAGTGGCACCACCGGTCCGCCCAAGGGGGCGCTGATGCCGCAGCGGGTGCTGCTCGGCAACCTGCCGGGATTCGTGCACTCGCACAACCTGTTTCCGCAGGAAGACGACCTGTTCTGGTCCCCGGCCGACTGGGCGTGGACCGGGGGCCTCATGGACGCGCTGCTGCCGTCGCTCTACTACGCGGTTCCGCTCCTCGGCTATCGCGGAAGATTCGACCCGGAGCGTGCGCTGAAACTGATGCAGAAGTACCGCGTGAGCAACGCCTTCCTGTTCCCCACTGCCCTGAAGATGATGATGAAGGCCGTGGCGCGTCCGCGCGAGCGCCACGCGCTGCGCCTGCGCTCGATCATGAGCGCCGGAGAGTCGGTCGGCGAGGCGGTGTTCGAGTGGAGCCGCGAGGCGCTCGGCGTCACCGTCAACGAGATGTTCGGCCAGACCGAGATCAATTACGTGGTGGGGAATTCGCACACGCTATGGCCGGCGCTCCCCGGATCGATCGGGCGGCCCTATCCGGGCCACTGCGTCGCCTGCATCGACTCGGACGGAAACGAGGTTCCCCAGGGCGAACCGGGGGAGATCGCGGTCCGGGACGAGAACGACCCGGTGTTCTTCCTCGGGTACTGGAAGAATCCGGAGGCGACGCGCGCCAAGTACAGCGGCCGCTGGTGCCGCACCGGCGATCTCGCGCGGCGCGACCCGCAGGGAAACTTCTGGTACCAGGGCCGCACCGACGACCTGTTCAAGAGCGCCGGCTACCGTATCGGCCCGTCGGAGATCGAGAACTGCCTGGTCAAGCACCCGGCGGTGGCGAACGCGGCCGTGGTCGGCAGCCCGGATGCCGAGCGGACCAACATCGTCAAGGCGTTCGTGGTGCTCACGCCGGATCACGTGCCCTCGGCGCAGCTTGAAGCCGAACTGCAGCAGCACGTGCGCGTCAAGCTCGCGCCTTACGAGGTTCCCAAGGAGATCGAGTTTCTCGACAGCCTGCCGATGACCACCACCGGAAAAATCCAGCGCCGGGTCCTGCGCCAGCGAGAAGAAGCGCGCAAGAAGATGTCGGGGAGGCCGGCATGAGCGCCGATGTTGTCGGCATGCTCGCCGGCCTGTTCACCACTGCCGCGTTCCTGCCGCAGGCCTGGCGAATTTGGCGCACGCGCTCGACCCGCGATCTGTCGCTGCTCATGTACGCCGTGTTCACCGCGGGCGTGGGCCTGTGGTTTGCCTACGGCATCATGATCGGCGCGCTGCCGATCATCATCACCAACGGCGTGACGCTGCTGCTCTCGGGCGCCATCCTTGCCATGAAGCTGCGCTTCGGTTAGCGTGGCGGCACTGCGGGCACGAATCCATGAAGCTCTACACTTTTTTCCGCTCGTCGGCGTCATTCAGGGTGCGCATCGCGCTGAACCACAAGGGGCTAGCGTACGAGCCGGCGCTGGTGAGCCTGCCCAAGGGTGAGCACCTCGAGGCGAAATACAAATCGGTGAACCCGCAGGGCCTGGTGCCGGCGCTGCTCGACGGCAAGCACCTGTTCACCCAGTCGCTCGCGATCATCGAATACCTCGACGAAGCGCACTCCGGGCCGAAACTGCTGCCTTCCGATCCGATCGATCGCGCGTATGTGCGCGCGCTGTCGCAGATCATCGCCTGCGAGATCCATCCGCTCAACAACCTTCGCAGCCTGAAGTACCTGCGCAAGGCTTACGGGCTCGACGAGGAGGGTGTGAACGGCTGGTACCGCCACTGGATCGCCGAAGGCTTCCGCATGCTCGAAGACTTTCTCGGCGACAACCGCAAGCACGGCAGGTACTGCTTCGGCGACGAGGTCACGATGGCCGACTGCTGCCTGGTGCCGCAGGTGTTCAACGCGCAGCGCTACGACTGCGACCTGAAACCTTACCCGACGGTGATGCGCCTGCACGAAACCTGCATGCAACTCGATGCGTTCATCCGGGCGCAGCCTTCGCAGCAGCCCGACGCGGCCTGATCCGTCAACCCTCAGGGAACGAGGGGCGGACGCTCTTGCGCGCCAGGAAGAGGAGATTGGCAAACGGCGTTCCCTCGCTCATCGGTTCCACGCGAACGGAAAAACCCAATTTCTCCAACGTCGCGGTCCACTGAACGGCACTGCGGTACCGCAGTTGCTGCTTGAAATCACCGCGCAGCGCTCCGGCGATGCGCTCGGCCCACTTCGTCACTTGGAACGCGAATCCCGCGCCGGCATCGGTCTCGCGCAGCAACAGCAGCCCGCCGGGTTCCAGCGCACCGGCGGCCTTGTCGAGGAGACGGTCCTGCGACTTCTCGTCCAAATAGAACAACACGTCCAGCATGACGATGACCGAGCTCGGGATTAAATCGATATCGCGCAGGTCGCCCTGATCCACTCGCACGCTTTCACCAAGTACGCGCCGTGCGATCTGCACTCGGCGCTTGTTTACCTCGATACCCCGCAAGCCAAGGTTCAACGGAGGCGCAGGCCAACCCAGCGGCCACGATCCAGCTTGGTACTGCTCTTTCGCAGCTCTCAGCAGCGACAACAGGATGCCCCGGCCGCAACCCAAATCGAGGAGGCTTCCACCATCAGGAAGCAAGCCGCGGCGCAGCAGGGAGAAGAAGACCGGGTCGTGACGCAGCTTGCCCCGGGCAAAATGCCACGCGTAGTGTGCCGCCTCGTTATATGGCCGCGTTGCGGCTTCGAACAGCGGCTTGATCTGGGGATCCATTTGACGCAGCGCGGCGTGATCGATCGGGCGAAAACTGTCGGCAAAAATCTGGCGCCCCGAACACGAATCGAACGTGCGACCTGCCCCTTAGGAGGGGGCTGCTCTATCCACTGAGCTACCGGGGCGTGGTGAAGCGGGATTGTACGCGAACGCGAAGCGCCCCTGGCGTTGCGTTCTCCCGGCATTGCTGCTAGTTTTGGCACGGGGTAACAAAAACGCCGACGCGGCGAAGGTGCGCCAGCGGCCGGCGCAAAGCGCGCATGCAGCCAGCGGCATTCAAGCCCGTCCGCGATCCGGAGGTACAGGCCATCGCCGCCGGTGACGGCGCGCTCACCGTGCAACTCTCCGGAGCCTGGGATATACGCGCGCTCGAATCGCGGGCGCGCGCGCTGCAACTCTCCCTGCAGGAGGCGGTTCGCGCCGGCGGCGCGCGCTGGGATCTTTCCCGCGTCGATCGGCTCGACCACATCGGCGCGCTGCTCGTGTGGCGCGCTTGGGGCCGCCGCCGTCCGCGCGAGCTCGCGTTGAAGAGCGAGCATCGCACGTTCTTCGAGAGCATCGAGCTGCCCGCTGCCGGTGCGCCGGGCGTCGGCGCCTTCGATCCGCTCGCCCTGCTCGTGGCCCTCGGGGCGCGCGCCATCGCAGTCGCCCGCCACGCCCTGGGAATCCTGCGGTTGTTCGGGCAACTGTTGCTCGACGCGGTTTCGCTCTTCAGACAGCCCGCGCTCAG
>JBGPTG010000095.1:0-10650 GCA_041490545.1 Gammaproteobacteria bacterium | reverse complement strand
TTCGGCGGGATGCGCACCGGCATCTCCAGCGCGAACATCCAGTTGCGATTGTGCGGCTCCAGGGTGACTTCGTAGTCGACCGGCTGGCCGTACACCTGCAGCGAGGCTTCGCGGCGCAACCGGGGAAATCCGGCGCGCCAGGTCTTGCCGTCGAACTCGGAGAGTACCGGACCCCGCCAGTAGCGCCGGTTGCGCGGCGGCGGATCGCCGTGGAATTTCACCCGGAAAGCGATCGCGTCGGAGGTAGACAGCTCGCTGATCGAACCCGGTGTCATGGTGTCGGAGAGCCCGGTCATGCCGGAGTAGGCGTCCTGCGGCAGTCCCCACAACGGGCCCTGCACCCGCGGAAAAAGGAAGAAGAGGAGCAGCATCACCGGCCCGGCCTGGATGAGCATGCGGCCGGCGGTGGTGAGATTGTCGGCGACCGGACGCGATGGCGCGCTGAAGCCGACCAGCGCCCCGGTGGTGATGAGCACCGTCACCAGCATCCACGCCGCGGTCTGCATGCTCTGCGAGTAGAAGAAGCCGGCGAGCGCGACGAAATACGTGAGAAACGCGACGATGAACACGTCCCGGGGCGTGCGCGTTTCCATGAGTTTGAGCGAGAGCAGCAGCACGATCAGCGTGACCCCAGGATCGCGGCCCAGGACGGTGCGGTAGGAAAAGTACACGCCGATCGCACTGACAATGGTGAGCAGCGCGAGCAGCCAGCGCGGCGGCAGGCCACCGCCGCGCAACGCCACCCACACCCGCCACAGCAGCAGGCCGCCGGCCACTGCATCCACCCACCACGGCAGCCAGATGGCGTGCGGTGCGATAGTCAGCACCGCGCCAGCGAACAGCAGCACCAGCGGCAGCAGCGGCAGCGTGCCCGAGGTCTCGCGGCTAGGTTTTTCCGGGAGCATCGGAGAGACCGAACAACGCGAGTTCCTTGAGGCAGTTTTCCCTGTGGTCGAATCCGTCGCCGAGCGGCACGCTGTGCCCGGGCAGCTTCAGCCCATAACGCAGCCCGTACTGGTCGGCGAGTATTACCCAGCGCGACAGGCGCGACAGGCGCGACTCGGTGTCGAGGTCGGGCAGCGCCTCCCAGTCGAACCAAAGCTCCGCCGCGGCGCTTCCCGAGAACAGCTTGGTGAGCAGTCCCTCGCTGCGCGCCGAGGCCTTCCATGCGATTTGGTGCGGCGAGTCACTCGCCTGGTAGGGGCGCAGCCCGGCGAAATCGTCCGTGCCCGCGCCCGCGGCGACCGCGTCGCCGGATTCCGACACCGCGGCGGTCACGGGCAGCGAAGACGCGTCGGGCCGCGGGTAAACGAGCGCGCGCAGATCGGGCTGCACGTAGCTCCACGCGCGCATCAGCCCGAGGGGAAAGCGCGTCTCCAGCGTCACCCGCTCGAGCTGCAGCCAGCCGCGCCGTCCGGCCTGCAGCGGAATCAGGACGCCGGCGGTCGCGCCGGCGGCAACGTCGCAGTTCACCGCGGCGTGGCGGCAGCGCAGGACGATCGAGTGCCGGGCGAAATCGCTGCGGTTCTCCAGGAAGATCTGGAACTGCGCGGTGTCGCCGGCGAACACGCGTGCGACGCGGCCCGCGCTCACGTACAGGTGCGCGAGGTTGCGGAAGGTGTGCAGGATCGAGACCACCCCCATGCCACCGAGCAGGAACGTGAGGATGTAGCCCAGGCTCAGGCTGTAGTTGATCGAGCCGATCAGCAGCAGCACCAGTGAGGAGGCAAAGGTGAGGCCCGGGCGCGTCGGCAGGATGTAGACGCGGCGCTGGCCGAGAAAGATCGCGCCCGTCTCGGGCGCGTGGCGCCGGGAGACCCACTGGTAGAAAGTGTAGGCCTGCGAGCGTTGCAGGACCCGGTCGAGCTTCACGAAGGGCCGCCGGGTCAGGGAATCGGCACTGCGGAAATCAGGCCGTTCGCCTTGTCGATGCTCGACTGGCGCACGCCGTCGTGCACCGGACGCAGGCGATGGCCGGCGATCCCGGGCAGCACCGCCTGCACGTCCTCGGGCACCACCTTGTCGCGGTTCGCGATCAGCGCCCACGCGCGCGCGGCGTGCAGCAGGCCGAGCGCGGCACGCGGCGACAGGCCCGTGGTGTACTCCGGAGAGCGGCGCGTGTGCTCGACCAGCCCCTGGATGTAGTCGAGAAGCGCTCCCGAGGCGTGCACGGTCTTCACCATCGACTGCAGGTTCATCAGGTCTCCGGGCGCGAGACACGCGTCCAGGCCGGCGATCATCTCGCGGCGGTCGGCGCCTTGCAGCAGCGTGCGCTCGGCGTCGTGGTCGGGGTAGCCGAGGTCGATGCGCATGAGGAAGCGGTCGAGCTGCGACTCCGGAAGCGGGAAGGTGCCGACCAGGTGCGAGGGGTTCTGCGTTGCGACCACGAAGAAGGGTTCAGGCAGGTGGCGCGTCTCGCCCTCGGCGGTGACTTGGTGCTCCTCCATGGCCTCGAGCAGCGCCGACTGCGTCTTAGGCGTCGCGCGGTTCACCTCGTCGGCGAGGATCAGCTGCGAGAAGATCGGACCCGGGTGGAATTTGAACGTGCCGCTCTCGCGCTCGTACACCGACACGCCGATGATGTCGGCGGGCAGCATGTCGCTGGTGAACTGGATTCGGTGGAACTCGAGTCCGAGCAGCTTCGCCAGCACGTGTGCGAGGGTGGTCTTGCCCACGCCCGGCAAGTCCTCGATCAGGAGGTGGCCATTCGCCAGCAGGCAGGCGAGCGCGAGGCGGATCTGCCGTTCCTTGCCGAGAATGATCCTGCCCGCTTGCTCGATCACGCCCGGAATGAAGGGGGTTTGCATGCTGCGCGCCGTTTCCGTTTTCAAGTGGAGTTCGTAAGTTTAATGGAAAGCCGTTATGATTTCGACGGAAGGGACACGTTCATGGCGACGGCTTTCATCACGCACGCCGACTGCTTGAAGCACGACATGGGCCGGCATCACCCGGAGTGCCCGGCGCGGCTCGCCGCGATCGAGGACCAGCTCATTGCCTCGGGCATCGCCAGTCTCGTCGAGCGTCACGAGGCGCCCGCCGCCAGGATAGCCGAGCTCGCGCGCGTGCATCCCATCGAGTACATCGAGGCGCTACGCGACGCTTCCCCCCAGCACGGCATCGTTCACCTGGATCCGGACACGGCGATGTCGCCGCACACCTGGGAGGCGGCGATGCACGCCGCCGGCGCCGTGGTGCTCGGGACCGACCTCGTTCTCGGCGGGCGCGCCGAGAACGCGTTCTGCGCGGTGCGCCCGCCCGGCCATCATGCCACGCGCACGCGCGCCATGGGGTTTTGTCTGTTCAACAACGTTGCCGTCGCGGCGATGCACGCCCTGGAGCAGCACGGCCTCGAGCGTGTCGCCATCATCGACTTCGACGTGCATCACGGCAACGGCACCGAGGACATCTTCAGCGATGACGAGCGCGTGGTGATGGCGAGCATCTTCCAGCACCCCTTCTATCCGTACAGCGGCATCGACGATCCGGCGCCGAACATGGCGAACGTGCCGCTGCCGGCGGGCTCCGACGGCAAGGCGCTGCGCGCCGCGGTGGAGAAAGTCTGGATGCCGGCGCTCGACGACCTCGCCCCGCAGATGGTCTTCGTCTCGGCGGGATTCGACGCACACGTCGAGGACGACATGGCCGGCCTGCGCTTCACCGAGGCCGATTACGCCTGGGTCACGCAGCGCATCAAGGAAGTGGCGGACAAGTACGCCGGCGGGAAGATCGTGTCGGTGCTCGAGGGCGGCTACGCGCTCTCGGCGCTCGGCCGCAGCGTGGTGGCGCACCTCAAGGTCCTGGGCGGCCTGTAGCGCCTCCCCCTCTGCGTGCTGCCCTAGCGGTTCAAGCTGCCGACGACGTTGCGCCAGGCGTCCATCAGCGTCGTCTTCATGGATTCGTCGGGCTGCGCTCCGGCGCCAGCGCGGCCCGCGCGGGTCTCGAGGATGCCGATTTCGGCGCAGGCGTTGAGGAAATCCGCGACGTCGCCGCCGCGCGCTTCGCAGGCCTCCGCCACGGCGGCGGGCAGCGCGCTCTGGCGCGTGAGCATCGCCGCCATCTTCAGATGCGATTTGAGGTAGGGCAGGGCGGCAAAGTTCGGCCAGCGCCGCAGTAGCACCGGCTCGATAGGGTTCCAGGCGCCGAGTGACTCGCCCGCGCCGCTCATCAGTCCGGTGAGCCAGAGGAGTTCTTCGAGCGGGCGCGGCGCTATTCCCGATCGCGCGAGCCGTTCGGCGAACGCATCGCGGTCGCGGACCGCCACGACCCGGGCATCGATGCGCCGCCGGTTGTGCAGGAGCACCATCAGCTCGTCGTGGGCGCGCGAGGAGTAATAGACCTGGTGCGGCGAATCGACCAGGAGCGCCGAGCCGGTGGCGAGCATGACCTCCGCCGGATAGGACTTGCGGCAGGCCTTGCGCACCAGCTTGGCAAAGGTCTTGCGGGCTTGCCCCGGGGCCGTTGCGCCTGGGGCGAGAACGTCGAGCTTCTCGGCGACCGCCTGGAGGATGTCGGTGAGGCTGTGCGGGCCGCCGGCGCGCATCGGCCGCAGCAGCGTCCACTCCGCGGCGAGCACGACATCTCGACTCAACGCGATGCGCGGGCGTCCGCCGAAGTCGAGGTTCGCCCAGATATCGCGGCCTTCCTCGTTGTCCAGGTCGACGAGCACGGCATCGGGAAGGTCGCCGAAGCGCGCGGCGATGCACCAGGGCGGCTCGAGGTGGGATTTGAGCAGAGCAAGCATGGAACGCAGCGAGCGCTCCTCGTCCGCGCCCACGTTGGCGAGCAACAGCGTGCGCGGGTGCGGTTCGTCCTCGGAACTCACCCTTATCCCCCCTTCTTTTTCTGAATAGGAAGATAGCCGAGGCGTACGCGGGATGCAAGCATCGGAAGTCCTTGATTGTGTTTTTCCTCACGCGTCTGCGTGCGAGCCGCAGCGCCGAGACGGCGGAACGGGTCAGTCGGTGTTCCAGGGCTCGCACGCGCCGCGCAGCCCGCGGCCGAGGCGGCGGAAGGCCGCATCCGGATCGCGGTGCACGCTCGATCGCGGGCGCATTCAGCCGCTCACGGCGTGAGATTCAAAGGAAGCAGACGCTGCCCGAGGTGTGCCCCGGTGTGGCGATGGTGAGGATTTCCTGCTGGCCGAAGAGGATCACATCCCCGTCCTCGAGCAGCCGGTCGTAGCCCTGCGCATTGCACTCGCGGCACACGGCGGTATGCGCTCCGGTGGCCTTCTTGAGCGCTTGCGCCGCGGTGACGTGGTCGGCGTGCACGTGGGTCTCGAGCGTGTATTCGAGCTTCAGGCCGTGTTCGCGCAGCAGGTCCAGGTCGCGCTCGAGTTGGTCGACCACCGGATCGATGAGGACCGCCGCATGGGTCGCGTCGTCGGCGATGAGGTAGCTCAGCGTGGACGAGGCCGGATCGAAGAGTTGCTTGAAGAACATTGCGTCCTCCGAAAGGATTTGCGCCCGCTCAGGTCCACGCCGCCAGCTCCGCGGCGGCGCTCCCGAATCCCGCAGGATCGAGCGCCTCCACCTTCAGGACGCGAGCTTCATCATAGTGCAGGTAGTTGCGCGTGGTGGCGCGCCGGTACGCAGGGTCGTAGTGGTGCGCGAGAAGATCGGCGACCAGCTCCTCCCAGGCTCCGGCATTGGTCTGCGCGATCCAGCGGTCGATCACCGCGTGGCCGTAGAGGTCGGTGAGGCAGCGCAGCTTCCCCTCGAGCGCCGCGGGTGCCTCCAGGAAATGCCGGTATTCGCCGATGAGGAAGCGCACGCGCTCAGGCAGAGGCACCTCGAGGCGCAGGCATTCGCCTTCGCGCATGCGCTCGAGCAGCGCCGAGGGCAGCTGCAGCTGGCCTATCTTCTTGCTCTCGGCTTCGACGAAAACCGGCCGCGCCGGATCGAAGTGCCGCAGCGCGCTCCAGATGCGGCTGTCGAACATTTTCTGTGAAGGCTGCGGTTCGCCCGGCAGGTCGCCGAGCAAGGAGCCGCGGTGGCAGGCGAGGCGCTCCAGGTCGAGCGCCTGCGCGCCGGCGGCGGCGAGCGTTTCCAGGAGGCGGCTCTTGCCGCTGCCGGTGGCGCCGCAGATCACGCGAAAACGCAGCCGCGCGGGCAGCGTCTCGAGCTGCGCGACGACCTCGTGCCGATAGGTGCGGTAGCCGCCTTCGAGGGTCGCCGCGTGCCAGCCGATCTCGCGCAGTACGTGCGCCATCGCTGCCGAGCGCTTGCCTCCGCGCCAGCAGTAGACGAGAGGCCGCCACTCGCGGGCCTGCGCGCGAAAGCGCTCCTCGATGTGCCGGGCGATATTGCGCGACACCAGAGCAGCGCCCAACTTCCTTGCGTCGAAGGGCGATACCTGCGTGTAGAGCGTGCCGACGCGCGCTCGCTCGGCGTCGTCGAGCACCGGGCAATTGATCGCGCCGGGAACGTGGTCGAGGGCGAATTCCGCGGGCGAGCGTACGTCGATCGCCTCGTCAAAGGTATCGAGCTGTGCTACGGTTACGGAGTTCGGGTGCCGGGGATTCACACCCGGTATTATCCCTGAACGCGGATTCATGAACGCTGATCGATGAACGCTCCCAACGAACTTGTCCGGCTGACGCAGTTTTCCCACGGCGGCGGCTGCGGCTGCAAGATCGCGCCGGCGCTGCTCTCCGAAATCCTCGCGCAGACACCGGTCCGCGGTCTGCCAAAGGAGCTGCTGGTGGGCATCGAGTCGAGCGACGACGCGGCGGTGTACCGCCTGAACGACGAGCAGGCGATCGTCGCCACCACCGATTTCTTCACGCCCGTCGTCGACGATCCGTACGACTTCGGCCGCATCGCCGCGACCAACGCCCTGTCGGATGTCTACGCCATGGGGGGAAGGCCGATCTTCGCGCTGGCGATCGTCGGCATGCCGCTCGAAAAACTCCCGGTCGGGGTGATCCAGAGAATCCTTGCGGGCGGCGAATCGGTGTGCGCGCAGGTCGGGATCCCGATCGCCGGCGGCCACTCGATCGATACGCTGGAGCCGATCTACGGGCTGGTCGCGCTGGGCCTGGTGCACCCGAAGAAAGTGAAGCGCAACGACCGCGCGAAGGATGGCGACGTCCTCGTCCTGGGCAAGCCGCTCGGGGTCGGCATCCTTTCCGCGGCGCTGAAGCAAGGCAAGCTCTCCGCCGCCGGCTACGGGCAGATGCTGGAGACGACCACGCAGCTCAACACGCCGGGGATCGCGCTCGCCGAGATGAACGAGGTCCACGCGCTCACCGACGTCACCGGCTTCGGCCTCGCCGGGCACCTGCTCGAAATCTGCCACGGTTCGAAGCTCGGTGCTGAAATCCGCTTCGACGACCTGCCCGTCCTCTCCGAGGCGCTCGAATGGGTGAGGGAGGGTACGGCAACGGGTGCTTCGGATCGCAACTGGAAAAGCTACGGCCACGAAGTGCGCATGCCGGCGGGCGCGCCCGACTGGCAGCGCAAGCTGGTTTCCGATCCGCAGACGAGCGGTGGGCTGCTCGTTGCCTGCGCACCCGCGGCGGAGCAGCGGGTGGTCGACGCCTTCCGCAAGGAGGGGTTCTTCGGAGCGCGACGCATCGGCGCGATGCGCGCGGGTGCGCCTCTGCTCAGCGTCCTCTAGGCGTTTCCTGCAGCAGCGGCGCGAGTCCGCGCCAGACGTTTCCCAGGATGATGGGCTGTGCCTCGGCTACCGGATGCAGGTTGTCCGGCTGAAAAAGCTCGCGCCTGTCGATGTCTTGCAGCAGGAAGGGTACGAGGGGAGCGCGCTCCTCGCGCGCGATTGTGGCAAAGGCCGTGCGGAACGCTCTCGTATACGTCTCCCCGTAGTTCGGCGGCAGCCGCATGCCGATCACCAGCACCCGCGCGCCCTGGCGCTTCGCTGCACGCGCGATCGCCTCTAGGTTCGTCTTCATCTGGTCCACGGGAAGACCGCGCAGACCGTCGTTCGCGCCGAGCTCGAGGATGAGGATGGCAGGCTTCACCTGCGCGAGCGTCGCGGCGATGCGCGCGGCGCCGCCGGCGGAGGTTTCCCCGCTGATGCTCGCGTTGACGACGGTATAATCCAGCTTTCTTTGTTTCAGCCGCGCATCCAGCAGCGCCACCCAACCCGAACTCTGGGCAATGCCGTAGGCGGCCGACAGGCTGTCCCCGTAGACGAGGATCGCCGGTGCGGCGAACACCGTTCCGCACCACGCGAGCAGCGCCGCAAACAGGATAGATCTCATGCCTGATTCTCTCCGAGCCATCGTCCGCGCCCGCGGCCTCGCCAAGCGCGTGCCGCTTGCGGACGGCACGTCGGGGACGCGCGAACTCGCCATTTTGCAGGACATCTCGCTCGAGGTCATGCCCGGCGAGGCGGTCGCCATCGTCGGCGCCTCGGGCTCGGGCAAGTCCACGCTGCTGGGGCTGCTCGCCGGCCTCGACACGCCGAGCGAAGGATCGGTCGAACTCGACGGGGTCGATCTCTTCGCGCTCGACGAGGACGGCCGCGCCGCGCTGCGCGCGCGGCTGCTCGGATTCGTGTTCCAGTCGTTTCAGCTGCTGCCGGCGCTGAACGCGATCGAGAACGTCATGCTGCCCCTGGAACTCGCCGGAGAAACGCGGGCGGCGGCCGGCCTCGCACAGGCCATGCTCGCGCGCGTGGGCCTCGCCGAGCGCCTGCGCCACTATCCGAAGACGCTCTCCGGCGGCGAGCAGCAGCGCGTCGCGCTGGCGCGCGCCTTCGTCACGCGGCCCAAGCTCCTCCTCGCCGACGAGCCGACCGGCAACCTCGACGCCGCCACCGGCGCCGGCGTGATCGACCTCATGTTCGAGCTGAACGCACAGGCGCGCACGACGCTGCTGCTGGTGACGCACGACGAGGCGATCGCGCGCCGCTGCGCGCGCGTGGTGCGCCTCGCCGCGGGGCGCATCGCGCCGTGAGCTCGGCTCGCCTCGCCGCGCGCATGCTGCTGCGCGACGCTCGCGCGGGCGAGCTGCGCGTGCTCGCGCTCGCCCTGGTGCTCGCCGCGGGCGGCGTGTCGAGCGTCGCGTTCTTCGCCGACCGCGTGCGGCAGGCGCTGACGCGCGAGGTTCACCAGGTGCTGGGTGCCGACGTGCTCTTCACCGCCGACCATCCCCTCGGCGCGGAACTGCGCGCCGAGATCGGAAAGCGCGGCCTCTCGGGCGCGGAGAGCTACACCTTCGTCAGCATGACGCGCGCCGGCGACGCGGCGCTGCTCGCCGCGGTCAAGGCGGTGACGCCCGGCTATCCGCTGCGCGGCAAACTGCGCATCGCCCCCGCCCTCAACACCGCGGACGCGGATACTGCGGAGCTGCCGCAGCCCGGCACGGTGTGGCTGGACGAGCGGCTCACCGCAGCGCTCAAGGTCGGCACGGGCGACCCGATCGAGCTCGGCAGTGCGCGCTTGCGCGTCGGCGCGGTGCTCACGCTCGAGCCCGACCGCGGCGTATCGTTCATGAACTTCGCGCCGCGACTGATGATGCGAGTCGAGGACCTGCCCGCCACCGGGCTGGTGCAGCCGGGCAGCCGCATCACCTACCAGCTGCTCGCGGCCGGAGAGCGCGAGGCGGTGCGGCAGTTCGAAGCCTGGGCGGCGCCGCACCTCGCGCGCGGCGAACGCATCGAGAGCCTGGAGAACGCGCGCCCCGAAGTGCGCGCGGGCCTCGACCGCGCGCAATCGTTCCTCGGCCTCACCGCGATGCTCGCGGTGGTGCTCGCGGCGGTGGCGATCGCCCTGGGCACGCGGCGCTATACGCAAAGGCATCTCGACGGCTACGCGGTGATGCGCTGTCTCGGCGCGTCGCAATCGCGGCTCTTCGCGCTGTTCGCGTGGGAGTTCCTCCTGCTCGCGCTCGCGGCTTCCGCCGTGGGATGCGCGACCGGCTTCGTCGTGCAGAACCTCGTTGCCTGGTGGCTCGCCGCGCTCATTCCCGGAACGCTGCCGCAACCCGGGCCTGCGCCGCTCCTGCAGGGTGCTGCCACCGGTTTCGCGCTGCTCTTGGGCTTCGCGCTGCCGCCGCTGCTACAGCTGAAGGACGTCCCGGCGCTGCGCGTCATCCGGCGGGACGTCGGCCCGCCGCGGCAGAGCGCGCTCGCTGTATACGTAGTCGGCCTCGCCGCGGTGTACGCGCTCCTGTGGTGGCAGGCGGGCGAGGCCCGGTTGGGCAGTTACGTGTTCGGCGGATTCGCGGGAGCTTGCCTCGCCTTTGCCGCAGTGGGCTACGCGGGGTTGCGTCTCGTCGGCAGGCTGGGCCGCGGCGGCAGCGTCACCTGGCGCTACGGCATCGCCAATCTGCTGCGCCGGCCGCGCGCCAACACCGTGCAGATCGTCGCGCTCGCCGTCGGCCTCACCGCTATCCTGCTCCTCACGCTGATCCGCTCCGATCTGCTCGACACCTGGCGGAAGCGCCTGCCGCCGGATGCTCCCGACAGGTTCCTGGTGAACGTCCAGCCGGAGCAGCGGCAGGCGCTGGCGGAGTTTCTCGGCGCGAACGGCGTGCGGCGGCCGGAGAGTTTCCCAATGGTGCGCGCGCGCCTTGTGACGATCAACGGCAGGCAGGTCGGCGCGGCCGACTACGCCGACGAGCGCGCCAGGCGGCAGATCGAGCGCGAGTTCAACCTGACCTACCTGGAGACGCCCCCGCCCGG
>JBGPTG010000094.1:0-10665 GCA_041490545.1 Gammaproteobacteria bacterium | reverse complement strand
CGTATTCTTGTGGCTGCACGCTGGAGCATCTCAGCGAACTGGCGCCGAGGAGGAAATCTGACGTGACTTGAACGGCTTTCGCGGGCGGATCCGGGTCTCTCCGGCAAATCAACGAGTAAAACACCGCTTGCGAGCCAAAGGAGGAGATTCGCATGGCATCCGCGAAGGAGTTCGACGTCTCGCGCTTCATCGACGAGCGGAAGATGACACGCTTCAACGCGGGTCTGGTCATCTGGTCTTTTTTCATCGTGCTCTTCGACGGCTATGACATCAGTGCGATCTCGTTCGCCGCGCCCGAGCTCATCAAGACTTGGAGCGTTACCAACCGGGCGGCGCTGGGGCCGGTGTTCAGCGCGAGCCTCTTCGGGATCCTGATCGGCTCGCCGCTGTTCGGGTATCTGGGCGACCGCTACGGGCGCAAGTTCGCAGTGATCTGCTCCTGCCTCTTGTTCGGCGTGTTCACGCTGGCCGCGTGCTGGGCCTCCTCGCTGCAAGACCTCCTCTATTTGCGCTTCCTCGCGGGAATCGGTATCGGCGGGCTGCTTCCGAACCTGATCGCCCTCAACGCGGAATACGCGCCGCGGCGATTCCGGGCCACGATGATCATCGTGATGTTCACCGGTATCACCTTCGGCGGCTCGGTGCCGGGAGCTGTTTCCGTTTGGCTCGTTCCGCACTACGGCTGGCAGGCGATCTTCGTCATCGGCGGCGTGCTGCCCATCGTCATGGCCGTCGCCGCTGCCTTGTGGCTGCCGGAGTCGCTTAAGCACCTGGTGGTCAGGGAAAAGGAAAAGGCGCGTGCAGTCGCGCTTCTGTCGATGCTGAATCCCACCCTGGCAATCGACGCAGAGACGAGGCTGGTCGCTGCGGGCGAAAAAGTCTACAAGGGATTCAATCCGAAATATCTCTTCGAGGGCGGGCTTTCGCTCATCACGCCGCTGTTGTGGATCTGCTTTGCTTGCAACCTGATGGGTTTCTATTTCCTCATCAGCTGGCTGCCGACACTGCTCACCGGCGCGAAGCTGCCTCCTTCGGAAGCCGCCATTGCGACGGCGCTCGTGCAGATCGGCGGCACCGTCGGCGGGCTGGCACTCGCGCGTCCCATTGACGCCAAGGGTTTTCTCCCGGTGACGATCCTGTTCGCCTGCGCGGTCTTCGCGGTCGGGGCGCTCGGCTACGTCGGCCTCTCCTCCACCGGAGCCCTTATGGTCACCGTGTTCTTGGCGGGCTTCTGCGTTCTCGGCCTCCAGTTTGGGCTCAACGCGTCGTCGGCCCTGATCTACCCCACTTCAGTGAGGTCGAACGGATCGGGCTGGGCCTTCGGGATCGGCCGGTTCGGCTCCGTACTGGGTCCGATCGTAGGGGGGATACTGATCGGCATGAAGGTGCCGATGCAAGACCTCTTCCTCTGGGCCACGGTTCCGTTCCTGGTGGGCACGGTCGCATGCATTGCGCTCACGCGGCTATACGTCTCAAGATTCGGCGGGCTGTCGCTCAGCAGTGCGAAATAGCGGAGCGTTCCGACCGCGCTGCGCCAACCGGCTCCGCGTTCGGCGCTGGCTCAGCCTGCGACGGCGGCACCCTCGGGTGACTTGAACGCCTTCACGGCGGGCATGACCTCGCGCGCGAAGAGTTCCATGTTTCTGCGAGTCAGGTGCGCTGGAAGCGTGGCGAACTGGCACAGCACGAGGAGATTGCCAAAGCGCATGTCCTTCCAGTAATTCTCGAACGCGCTGCGGACCGTCGCCGGGCTGCCGCACACGAACAGACCCAGATCGATCGCCTTGTCGATGGTGACGTCACCGAACATGTCGGCCTTTGCTTTCATCACGTTCTTGAGCGACTCGCGTGATGTGTACCCTGGCGGTAACAGCATCTCGATCGGCATTTTCAGGAATACGTTACGGAACGTCTCGAAGTGGGGTCTGGCCTCGCTGCGCGCCGTTTCATCAGTCTTCCCCACGTATACCGGAACCGCCCAGCCGAGCTGCCGATCTTCCGCGGCGTAGCCGAACGCTCTGCACGTGTCGCGATACAACTTGAGATAACGCTGTACGACTTTCGCCGGACTGAAGGTTTGCAGATACGTGTATCTGCGATCGGGATGCGCGGCCCAGTCGATCGTTTCCTTGCTGCCCTGCGACGGAATCCAGATCGGCGGATGCGGTTTCTGGAATGGCCGCGGCCACAGATTCACGTAACGCACGTTGTAGTGCCGGCCCTGGAACGCGAACGGGCCGGGCTCGGTCCATGCGCGCACGATCAGGTCGTGCGCCTCGTGGAACCGGTCGTGCGAGAAAGTCGGGTTGACGCCGAAGGTATGGTACTCGGCGCCGATGCCGCGAACGAAACCGCTGATCAGTCGCCCGCCACTGATCACGTCGATCATCGCGTGCTCCTCGGCCACCGTCAGCGGATGCTCGCGCAACGGCAGCGCGCTGCCGAGAATGGCGATCTTCACGCGCTTCGTGCGGCGCGCGAGCGCGGAGGCGGTGACAACCGGCGAAGGCATGAGGCCGTACGCGGTCTGGTGGTGCTCATTCACCGCGATCGCATCGAACCCCAGTTCCTCGCCGTATTCAAGCTCGTCGAGGTAGCGGTTGTAGAGCTCGTGGCCTTTGACCGGGTCGAAATTCGAGTTGGGCAGCGTAACCCACACCGTGCCGTGATCCCGTCCGGCTTTCAGGTCGAGATCGGCGTACGGCATCAGGTGGAACAGGACGATTTCCAAGGTCACTCTTTCGCGCCGGCAAAGCGGAACACGATATCGCAGAATAAGTCCGGCTTTTCCGCCTGTGGCAGGTGTCCGCAGCGCGGAATCGTCTCAACCTGCGCCTTGGGCATCAGCTTGCCGAACTCGCGCGCGTAGGCAACCGGCAGGACCCTGTCTTCTTCTCCCCAGACGATTTTTACCGGGACATCGATCCGGTGCAACCACTTGGGCAGGAAAGGATCGTGCAGCCGCGGCTCCCAGCCGAGCCGCGCCACGGTATGCCGATTCTTGAGCGCAATGTCGAGCAACTCCGGCGTCATCGGCTCGGCCAATCTCTGCTCCGCGAGTTTCTGATCGAAGAACAGATTGCGCACGATCTGTTCCGGAGACCAAAGAAAAATATCGCCAGGCTGAATTCCCGGAACGGAAATGCCGGCGGGTCCCACCAGCAAGAGCGAGCCGATGCGTGAAGTATCGCGGACCGCCATCTCCAGCGCGAGCCATCCGCCGAGCGAGCTGCCGATCACGTGCACGTCTTTCAGGTCGAGGGCGCGCAGCAGATCCAGATAGAAATACGCGAGGTCGTGGATGTTTTCCAGCCATGCCGGCTCGTCCGACAGCCCGAAGCCCGGATGCTCGGGTACCAGGACGTCGAAGCGTCCCGCGAGCGCTTCCATGAAAGGCATCACCGCCGGCGCGCCACTCGCTCCATGCAGGTAAAGGAGCGGTGCGCCCGATCCGCCACGCCGCAGGTTGACCCTGCAGCCGTCAAGTTCAAGAGTGCTCTGACTGAACGCCATGACGCGGGACTACGTTTGTCTCGCGCCGGCGCGCGCCTTTCCCTTCACGCCGGACGCCGCGATGACCTCGGCGAGCGCAGAATGCATTTGCGGCGCCATGACGTGCGCGCCCGCAATGCCGGGAATCTCGGCCAGCTCCTGCATCAGATCCACGCAGATCTTCCTGCCCTCCTGTTTCGGATCCGCCGCTCTTTCGAGACGATCGACGACCGCATCCGGGATCAGCGTGCCGAATAGTTTCTCGCGCATCCAGCGCGCCGAGCGACCCGAGGGAATCGGCGCAACGCCGATCAACACCGGCAGCTTCTGCGCAATGCCCAGATCGAGCAGGCGGGCGGCGTAGCGGCGCACCACCTGCGCATCCATGCAAAACTGCGTCTGCACGAAATTGGCGCCCGCCTCCAGCTTCGCGATGAGCCCGTGCGGACGCCAGTCGGCGGGCGGATCGACCGGCACTTCGGCGACACCGAGAACCAGCCTTACCTCACCGCCGATGCTCGTCCCCGACGGCAGCTTGCGTTCGGTGCGCATGCGCTGCGCCATCGAGAGCAGCCCTATCGTGTCGAGGTCGAAAACCGGCTTCGTGTCCGGCTGGTCTCCCACCCGCGGGTCGTCGCCGCGAAGCACGAGGACGTTGCGGATGCCGAGCGCCAACGCGCCCAGCAGCTCGGCCTGCAGCGCGATGCGATTGCGGTCGCGGCAGGTGACCTGCAGGATGGGCTCCACGCCGTTTTCCACCAGAAAATGCGCCGCGACAAGGCTCGACATGTGGACCTTGGCGCCCGCGCCGTCGGTGACGTTGACGGCAGTTGCGAGGTTGCGAAGCGAGAGTGCACGCCGGACGAAGTCGGCAGGATCGGTGGAAACCGGCGGGGAAAGTTCCGCAGTGACTACGAATCGGCCGCGGCGGAATTGATCTTGCAGTTCGCTTGCAGCTTCAGTCGATGATTCTTCCCTGATGGCCAGATCCATTGAGTCCGATCGCAGCCGCGAGTGTAGCACGGCGGGATTACGCTCCCGCGCCGGCCTTGCGCCCTGCCTCGACCCGCGCCATGAACCGCGGCGCGATCTGCTTCAGGCGCGCGTCGGGCATGCGGCCGCTTCGCGTCATGTAATCGTAGGCGAGCTCCGAAGGCTGGAGCGCCATTTTCTCCTCGAACTTTTCGTACCAGTGGGAACTCGCAGTGGCCGCGACCAGAAGCTTGTCGACCACCGGCCGCCGCAAGCGCTCGAATGCATCGAGCGCACCGGCAACGTCCTCTCCACATTCTGCGAAGCCACGGTCGAGCGCGATGGCATCCTCGAAGGCAAGGCGCGTCCCGGAGCCAATCGAGAAGTGCACGGTCCGCAATGCATCGCCCAGGAGCACGGCGAATCCCGAGGGCGCGCGCCGTGCCACCCAGCGCTCGTTGCAGAGCAGCGGGAACTGCCGCCACAGAGACTTGTTCGAGACGAGTGCGTGCCCGCCCAGGTCGGCGGCGAACACGCGCTCGCAATAGGTCCGCGATTCGGCGTCGCTCGATGCATCCAGGCCCGCGCGGGCCCAGGTGGCAGCGCTGCACTCGACGACGAACGTGCTCATCGACGGCGCGTGGCGATAGTGATGTGCGACAAAGGCCCCATGTTCGCCCTGGCGAAACGTCAGGGTGAGGCAATCGAACGGCTGGGACGTGCCGTACCATGCGAAACGGTTGCCGAGGAATTCGATCCGGGGCAGGAACTGCGCGGCCAGCGTGCGCCTCACCAGTGAGTTGGACCCGTCGGCACCGATCACGAGTTCCGCGCCGGAGAAATCGTCAAGCGAGGCGACGGCGCGGCCGTAGGCGATGCTCACGCCAGCGGAGCGGCACAATTCCCGAAGGATCTCCAGAAGCGGCAGGCGACCGATCGCCGAAAATCCGTTGCCGTCCACGTCCACCGCCTCGCCGCGATGCACGATGCGTTGCATCGGCCAGCGCCGCATCGCCGCCTGGAGGCGGCGCGAGAGTTCCGGTTCATCGCGCTCGAGAAAAGCCAGCGCGCCGTCGGAAAACACCACACCGAAGCCGTAGGTCGCTCCTTGCGGATTCTGCTCGAATACCTCCACTCCCCACGACGGAAAACGGCGCTTGAGCAGAAGCGCCGCCAGCAGGCCGGCCGCGCCGGCGCCGATTACGACGATGCGCACGGCGTCACGGCGGGTCGTTACGCGTGGGTAAAATCAAGGCGGTCGTCGAGGAGCACGCCGTAGAGCTTTATCGGGTGACGCCGGGCGAGTTCCAGCGGCGGCAGTTCCTCCGCTTCTATCGTCACGCCCATCTCGCGGGCGAGTTCCATGAGCGGTTCCGAAACGACGAACTCCCCTGCCCGCGCGCGGTGCAACAGCCGGTTGGCGACGCTTACGCAGTCGCCGAACACGAACAACTGCTCCGGGGTAGGGTTGTTTTCGGCGTAGCCGACCACGGCGTCGCCGCAGTGCAGGCCCATCGAGACCGCGGCCCGCACTCCGAAGTCGCGATGCCAGGCCTCGGCGAGCTCGGCGAACCCCGCCTGGATCGCCTGCGCCGCCCCCACCGCGTGCTGCGCATCGTCCTGGCCGGTGAAGGTCGCCATGACCGTGTCGCTGAGAACGTTCACCACGGCGCCTTCGTGTTCCTCCACCGCCTGGGCGATCAGGGCGACGAACTCGACCACGCGCCCGAGCACCACCGCCGGGTCGAGCATGTCCGACATCCCGGTGAAGCCGCGCGTCTCGGCGAAGAGGATCACCGTCGGCGAGCGTTCGGGCTTGTCGGTTTCGGTATTGGCGGCCACCTGCGAGTCTCCGATCCTGGAAATGAAGGGAATTCTACACAGACCCGGCGGGCCCGGCAGGAGCGGCTGTCAAAACGGCGAACCCAGACAAATCGCGCTCAGCTTCATCCGTTCCCCCCATTTGGGTATTCTCAAATGCTATTAATTAGTTTAAACCGCTCGCCGAGACTATAATTCTTTCCGCCTTGGAAATGCTCCAGCGGGGTCCCCCAACCTGGTGCCGGACGCGCCGCCGTGCGCGGTGTCTCGAGCAAACCGGTGCGCCGTCAACATGGCGCCGTCAACATGGAGGTTGCATATGCCAGTACGCATCGGTGACGAAGCCCCGGATTTCACCGCCGAAACCACGCAAGGCACGATCCATTTCCACGAGTGGATCGGCGACAAGTGGGCAATCCTGTTCTCTCACCCCAAGGATTTCACCCCCGTCTGCACGACCGAGCTCGGCTACATGGCGAAACTCAAGCCGGAGTTCGACAAGCGCAACACCAGGATCATCGGCCTCTCGGTCGATCCGGTGAGCGACCATAACCGCTGGGTCGGCGACATCAAGGAAACGCAGGGTGCCGCGGTCAACTATCCGATGATCGGCGACGCGGACCTCAACGTCGCGAAACTCTACGACATGATCCATCCCAACGCCAGTGGCGGCAAGCGCACTGCAGCCGACAACGCCACGGTGCGCTCGGTTTTCATCGTCGGTCCCGACAAGAAGATCAAGGCCATGCTCATCTATCCGATGACGGCGGGGCGCAACTTCGACGAGGTCCTGCGCCTGCTGGACTCGCTGCAACTCTCGGCGAAGTTCGCGGTGGCCACCCCGGTCAACTGGAAGCCCGGGCAGGACGTGATCATCCCCACCTCGGTGTCCGACGAGGACGCAAAAAAGAAATATCCCCAGGGCTTCAAGACGCACAAGCCCTACCTGCGCACTGTTTCCCAACCGAAGTAGGCCAGGCAGAACCGATGAGACGATTCGCAGTAGGGTTGGCGTGCGCGTGCATCGGCGCGACCGCCCTGCTGGGCGGCTGCTACACCCCGCCCACGCAGACGGAGATGAAGGCGTTCGATTATGGGCCGCGCCCCGAGAATCATGAGCAGCTGATCCGCGACTACCTGAAGGTCAGGCTCACCGACCCGATCAACGCCATCGTCGAGTTCCGCGCCGGCCCGAACCAGCTGTACCAACCGCAGATTTCGCTGCGGGACCGGCGGTGGGGATGGGGCGTGTGCGTGTGGGTCAACGACAAGAACACGCGGGGAGCCTACGACGGGTTCTATCCCATGGTGTTCTTCATACGCGAAGGCAAGATCGTCGCGGTCAACGGCGGGGAGCAGGACAACATCATCGGTGCGCGCTATGCACGCGCCGGCTGCAATGAGCTGGGAGCACCGTTCACCACGCGCTGACGCTCTGCGCGGTACCGCGGCGGTGACGCTCGTCGCGGTCGCGCTCGCCGCGTGCGCGGCGCCGCTGACCCGCGATCAGATTGCGGCCCTCGACTACGGTCCGCGGCTACGGCCCTTCGTGAGCCACGGCGCCCGCGAAGAATTTGCGCCTTCTCCGGGTGGTACAATCGGTCGAAAAAATTCAGCCACGATTCGACGGAGGAAAGACCGATGCTTCGACTGATGTTGCTCGTTGCCGCGCTCGCGGCGGCTGTTCCCCTGACCGCTTTTTCGCAGGACTACCCGCGCAAACCCATCAAGATGATCATGCCCAACGCCGCCGGGGCGTCGGTGGACATCATCGGGCGCATCGTCGCGATCAAGATGAGCGAGTTGCTCGGTGAGCAGATGGTCGTGGAAAACAGGGCCGGCGCCGGCGGGGCGATCGGCATGGAGGGCCTGAAGAACGCGGCCCCCGACGGCTACACCGTCCTCGGCGCCTCGACCGCCGCGATGTCGATCATCCCGAACCTGCGCAAGAACCTTCCGTACGAGCCGCTCAAGGACTTCGGCTTCGTGTCGCTGTATGCGATCACGCCCAATGCTCTCGTGGTCAATCCCAGCGTGCAGGTAAATTCGACGCGCGAGTTCATCGACTATCTGAAGGCGCACGGCCCGCAGACCAACATGGCCTCGGCCGGACCGGGATCGCAGAGCCATCTGGCGGGTCTGTTATTCATGCAGATGACTGCCACGGAATCGGTGCATGTTCCCTACAAGGGCGGCGGCCCGTCGGTCGCCTCGGTGATGGCGAACGAATCGCAGTGGACGATCACGCCGGCGCCCGCGGTGGTGGCTTTTCTGAAGCAGAACCGACTGAAGCTGCTCGCGCACACGCTGCCGGAGCACTCGCCGCTGTTTCCCGGCGTTCCCACGATCTCCGAGACGGTCCCGGGCTATACCTACAGCGGCTGGACCGGCCTCATGGTGCCACGCGGAACGCCGCCGGCGATCGTCGCCAGGCTGCGCGACACTATTCTCAAGCTCGCGGCGAATCCGGATTTCGTCCGGCTGATCAACCAGCAAGGCGCGGTCGTACAGACCAGCACCCCGGAAGAATTCGCCGTGCTGGTCGCCAACGAGATCGACGCCATGGGCAAGGCGGTGAAGGCAGCCAACCTCAGCATCGAATGAACAGCGAACCGGTCAGACTCGGCATCATCGGCCTGGGACGTTGGGCCAGGGTTCTGACTTGCGCGGCACAGCGCTCCTCCAGGCTGAAAATCGTCTCGGGCTACAGCCGCACGCCGGACAAGCGCGAGGCGTTCGCGCAGGAATTCGGCATTGCCGCCGCGTCCGATCTGCGCCAGATGCTCGCCGACCCCGGAATCCGCGGCGTAATTCTCACGGTGCCGAACGAGCAGCATTTTCCGGTCGCCGAGCAGGCGGCGCGCGCCGGAAAGCACGTGTATACGGAGAAGCCGATCGCCCACACGCTGGAAGACGGCGTGCGCATCTGCGAGCTGGAAAAGCAGCATGGCATCCACATCGTCGTCGGTCATTCTGCGCGGCTGCTCGCCGGCACGCGTCTGATGAAACAGGCGATCGAGCGCGGCGAGCTGGGGCGCCTCGCCTGCATCGAGACCAACTTCTCCAACGAGCGCGCCCTGGAGCTCACGCCGCAGAACTGGCGCTGGTACCGGGCGCAATGCCCGGGCGGACCGCTGTCGCAGCTTGCCATCCACCAGTTCGACTCGCTCGCCTGCCTGGGCGGGGACATCGCCGAGGTAATGTCGATGGCCTCGAAGCTCTCGCCCGTCGGCGCCGAAGTGGACGACCAGTCGCTGACGCTGGTGAAATTCGCTGACGGCAAGGTCGGCTACGTCGGCTCCAGCTGGACCTCTCCGGGCATCTACTCGATCCGCTGCTTCGGCCAGAAGGGCCTGATGCACTACGAGGTCGATTTCGGTGCCTGGGACACGCCCGATCACCTGCATGAGTCCTCGGCGCTTTACCTGCAGCGCGGCAAGGACGGCTACGGCAAGCGTGAAGTGCTGACGCTGCCGAAGTCCAACATGTTCGTAGACGAGCTGGAGAGTTTCGCCGAAGCCATCGCCAGCGACAGCCGGCCCGAGTTGAGCGCTGCGAACGGCCTGGCAGCGTCGGCCGCAGTGAATGCCGCACTGCTCTCGATCGAGCGCGGCGGCCAGGCGGTTGCGCTGGCAGAAGTGATCGAGGCCGCGCGCGCGCGCGTTCGCCAACAGCCCAAGGCCGCGTAGCCGCTGCAGGAGCCGAACATGCACACGCATCAATTCATCGAGCTGACCCAGCCGGAGATCGCTGCGCAGCTGAAAAAAAACCCCTTGGTCATTTTTCCGGCAGGGAGCGTCGAGCAGCACGGCCCGCATCTCCCGGCGGGCACCGACATTTTTGCGAGCATCGCGATCGGCGAGGAAGTCGCCAGGCGCATGGACGGCCTGGTGCTGCCGGCGGTGCCTTTCGGCGTGACGCCGATGCACATGCCGTTCGAGGGCACGATCACGTTCACGCCCGATACCTACATCCGTGTGGTGAAGGAAGTCTGCGAGTCCACGGCGCGGCATGGCGCCCGCTACCTCCTCATCATCAACTGGCACGAAGGCAATATTCCGTCGCTTGCCATCGCCGCGGAATCCCTGCACCGCGACCACGGCATGACGGTGCTCACTGCGCAGGCCTGCTACGTCGCCGCGGAGATGTACGGCAAGGACATGGGCGGGCTCACCCACGGGGGCGAGATCGAGGCCCACGCCGTGCTCGCCTGCCGTCCCGACCTGGTGCACCTCGATCGGATCGACCAGTCCTCCGAGCACGACCACGGTCGCAAGTGGGACAAGCTGCGCCGGACGCGCGCGTTCCAGCCGGTGCTCACCGATATCCGCACCATCGCACCGACGGGCTGGTACGGCAGCCCCGGGCAGGCAACCGTCG
>JBGPTG010000093.1:0-10671 GCA_041490545.1 Gammaproteobacteria bacterium | reverse complement strand
GGGACGAACCCTGTTCCTCACGTCGCATTCGCTCACCGATATCGAAGAGGTCTGCGACAGCATGACGGTGTTGCACGAAGGCGCTCTTGCGTACACGGGTTCGCCGCAGGGTCTGCGCGAGCTGCATCACGAATCCTCCCTGGAACGTGCGTTCCTAAAATGCATCGAAACCCATGCCTGAAGAAGCCAAGCCAACCGCGGCAAAACCGAGCCTGCTGATCGTCGACGACGATTCGCTGATCACCGACACACTCTCCTTTGCGCTCGGAAAGGACTTCGATGTAATGGTCAGCGACTCTCGCAGGCACGCGGTGAGCCTTCTGCGGCAGCTCGACGACGCACCGCAGCTCGCGCTCGTGGACCTCGGGCTGCCGCCCCTGCCTCACCGGCCCGACGAAGGATTTCAGCTCATCAGCGATCTGCTCGCGCATTCGCCGGCGATGAAGATCCTGGTGCTGTCCGGGCAGAACGACGCCGCGAACGCGCGGCACGCGCGCGCCCTTGGCGCTGCCGAGTTCGTCGCCAAGCCCTGCGACCCGGAACACCTGAAGAAGATATTGCTGCACGCGCTTCAGTTTCGGGCCGCCGAAATATCCGGGGAAGGAACGCTCGACACCGATCCCCTCGTCGGCAAGAGCCCGGCACTGCAGAAGCTGAAGAGCCAGATCAGCCAGTATTCGGATTCCCCTTTCCCCGCGTTGATCGAAGGCGAGTCCGGTACCGGAAAGGAAGTCGTGGCAAATCTGCTGCATCGCCTGTCCTGGAGGCGCACCAAGCCCTGGTTCGCTCTGAATTGCGCGGCGATCGCGCCCACTCTGGTCGAACCGACGCTGTTCGGCTACACCAAGGGCGCTTTCACGGGAGCGACGCAGAACAAGTCCGGATACTTCGAGGACGCGAGCGACGGAACGCTGTTTCTTGACGAAATAGGGGAGCTTCCCCTCGAGCTGCAGGCCAAGCTTCTGCGCGTGCTGGAAAACGGGGAATTCCAGCGGGTGGGAGAGACGCAGCAGCGTTTTTCGAGGGCGCGGGTCATCGCAGCGACCAATCGCGACCTGCGCCAGGAAGTCAAGAAGGGGAATTTCCGCCCCGATCTCTACCACCGGCTGTCGGTATTCACCATAGGCGTCCCGTCGCTGCGCGAAATGGAGGACGACCGGTCCTTGCTTCTGGAGCACTACAAGAAGTTCTACGCCGAGCAGGCGAAGCTCGCGCCTTTCAAGCTCGACGACGCAGCGCAGAAGACGTGGCGCGAATATCACTTTCCAGGCAACGTGCGCGAGCTTCGCAATATTGTCATCCGGCTCACGACGAAGTACGCCGGCCAGAAGCTGTCTCCACAGGAGCTCGAACCGGAGTTCGACCTGGATGCTCCGCTGGAGGCCGCGCCGGGTTTGTCCGCGGATCCCGGAACCCTGGTGGAACAAGCTCAGCGCCACCTGCAGCGCGAACGGGGCTTCAATCTCGATCAGATGCTGAAAGCCTGGGAGCAAGGCTACATCGAGGCTGCGATGAAGCTCACGCGGGGCAACGTCAGCCAGGCGGCGAAGATACTCGGCATCAACCGCACCACGCTGTACTCCCGCATGGAGACGCAGCAGAAGCCACCGCCGCAGTAAAAACCACCAGGCCCGGCAGTCAAGGGAGGGAATTCGATTGTACCTAGAACATTTCGGCCTCAAGGAGCCGCCCTTCCGCATGACCCCTCACACCGATTTTTTCTTTCAGGGGGCGAATCGGGGGGCGACGCTTGAAGCCCTGATATATGCGATCACCCACGACGAGGGCATCGTAAAAGTCTCAGGGGAAGTCGGCAGCGGCAAGACCATGCTCTGCCGAGTACTGATGGAGAGGCTTCCCTCCGGAGTGGAAACCATCTTCCTCGCCAATCCGTCGCTCTCGCGCGATGAAATCCTCTTTGCCATCGCCGACGAGCTCAAGCTGGATACGCAGGACGCAAGGGTTTCCCGCGTCTTGCGCGCGCTACAGGACCATCTGATCCAGCTCTTTGCCGCAGGCCGCCGCTTCGTCGTACTGATCGACGAGGCGCACGCGATGCCGAAGGAAACGCTGGAGGAAATCCGGTTGCTGTCGAACCTGGAGTCCAACCGGCACAAGCTGCTGCAAATCGTGCTCTTCGGGCAACCCGAGCTGGACGCACACCTCGACACCAACGACATGCGCCAGCTCAAGGAGCGCATCACCCACAGCTTCCGCCTCGAGCCGCTGGTACGCGACGATATTGAGAACTACATCGATTTCCGCATGCGGGCCGCGGGGTATCGCGGCCCCAATGTTTTCAGCGCCTCCGCCCTCCGGCTGATCGCGGCCGCGTCGGAGGGGCTGACGCGCAGAATCAATATCCTCGCGGACAAGGCGCTGCTGGCGGCCTTCGCCAGTGAAAGTCACGCGGTCACGGATAAGGAAGTGCGCAGGGCGGTGCGCGACTCGGAGTTTCACCGCAGGAGGATCAGCGCGCAAAAAGTCGGGGTCGCGGCGGGCGCGCTCGCCATCGGGTTAGCCCTCGGCTGGGGCATACATGTCGTCTTGCAGTCTTCGGGTTCGCAGTCTCAGGGGTCGCTGTCTCAGGGGTCGCTGTCGCAGAAGTCGCGGCCCCAAGGAGTGTCGCCCCCCGCCACCGGCCGGGTCTCGAACCCGCTGCCACGCGTTTCCCAGCTGGAGCCCCCGTCGGCCCCGGCGGGTGCCGATACTTCGCCGCCCCCTCACGCGGCGAAAGTCCAGCGCGGCCCGGAGCCCGCGCCGACACCGGCCGCCGCTCCGGCTCCCGCCGCACCAGAAGCACCCGCCGCCACAACGGAAATGCAGACCTCCCCGGTACCGCCGGCTGCGGGGGAACTGGTCATCAAGCGCTTCGCCGCAACCCAGGAATGGCTCAGGACAGTCCCGGGGGATCGCTATTCGATTCAGCTGGTTACCGCGCATTCCAGCGAACTCGCCCAGCTCGAAGACTTTCTCGTCAGGGCGTCCGGAATGATCCGCGCGCGCGACCTTTTCGTCTACAGCGTGAAGATCAACGGGCAGCAGTACTATCGCGCTGCCTATGGTTCTTACGCCGGCGCCACCCAGGCACTCAACGCGATGAGGGAATTGCCGCCCCCGCTCAGCGCCGCTCAGCCCTACACGAGAAGCGTGGAGAGAATGCGCAGCCAAAACCGTCAATAACCGCGTCTTGCGCGGGCGGCGTGGCCTCGCCGCGCTCCAAGAGACGATCGCCGGATTGGAGGGCGGGAATCCTGTGCTTCACGCCGAGACAAGCCCTAAGACCAAGCGCGGGGACCGATCCAGTGACCTTTGGCTTGGTAAATCAGGTCGTTACATGTTACTTTATACGGCTTGCATAATATACCGGCTTGAACAAGAAATGCTTGGTACCTTGAGGGCGGGAACCGGAGGGACTGTGCGAAAACTGTCGCTGGCAGGTTTAGCGCTGCTGCTGGGCGCGTGCAGCCATGCCCCCATGGAGCAATCCGGCACCCACGTGCTGCCCGAGGAAACGGCGTCCCCCGGAAAAGTCCCGCCACCGGTGCAGATATCCACGATACTGCCGCGACCCAAGCCGGCGCAGCGCCCCGAAACCTACAGCGTGGTCGTCAACGGAGTCAAGGTTCACGAATTGCTGTTCGCTCTCGCTCGCGACGCAAAGCTCAACATCGACGTCCATCCCGGGATCACCGGAACGGTGACGCTGAACGCCATCGATCAAACCCTGCAGCAGTTGCTCACGCGCATTTCGAAACAGGTCGATATGCGCTGGGAGCTCGACGGGCCGAATCTGGCGGTCATGCCTGACAGCCCCTACCTGCGCGTCTACAAGATCGACTACCTGAACATGGAGCGCACCACGCAAGGCACGGTGGGCGTGTCGACGCAGATCGCAACACCGGGCGGAACCGGGGCCGGCGGTAGTGCGGGCGGATCCAACGCCTCCACCACAACGGTGCGCAACACCGCCGACAACAAGTTCTGGGTGACGCTCGAAAAGAACATCCGGGATATCCTCCACGAAACCGACAAGATCCTTCCGGGTCCGGGGCAGCAGCCGGTCGCCGCGCCCCCCGCGGGCGGCGGTCAGCCTGGGCTCGCGCTTGGGGGCGGTGTGCCAGGGCAGCCGGCCGCGCCAACCCCCGTGCCGAATACGACGTTCCGCGAGGCCGCCTCGGTCATCTCCAATCCGGAGGCGGGGGTGCTCAGCATCCGCGCCACCTCGCGTCAGCACGAAAAGATCGGGGAATTCATCGACCAAGTCATGGCGAACGTCAAGCGCCAGGTGTTGATCGAGGCGACGATCGCCGAAGTGCAGCTCAACAACCAGTACCAGCAGGGAATCGACTGGTCTTTGGTGCGGCGCGGCTCGGCCGGATTCAACGTGGCCCAGAACAGCGCGGGGACGCCGGCCGGCGTCATCGGCCCGGCGAACCCCATCTTCACCCTGGGATATGTCGCTTCGGGCGTGAGCGCCAACGTCAGGCTGCTCGAGTCCTTTGGCAACGTACGCGTGCTCTCCAGTCCGAGACTTTCGGTGATCAACAACCAGACCGCGATCCTCAAGGTCGTCGACAACCGCGTGTATTTCACGATCAAGGCGGACACGACGACAAACCAGCTCACGACCCTGACGACGTTCACGACCACGCCGAACATCGTTCCGGTAGGCTTCGTCATGAACATCACCCCGCAGATCAGCGATACCGACATCGTGCTGCTGAACGTCAAGCCCACCGTATCGACCATCATCGCACAAGTAAACGACCCCAATCCGACGCTCGCCAGTCCTTGCGGGCCGAATCCTCCCAATACGCCGCAGTGTGGGGCCATCATCAGCAGCATTCCGGTGATCCAGACGCGCGAGATGGAATCGCTCATCAAGGTCAACAGCGGCCAGATCGCGGTCTTGGGCGGTCTGATCCAGGATTCGATCAACGATATCGAGGACGTGGTGCCGGGCCTGGGCAGCATTCCGGGCCTGGGCGCATTGTTCACCCAGCGCAAGAAAGTCAACACCAAGACCGAGCTGGTGATTTTCCTGCGCACGATCGTCGTGAAGGATCCCAGCCTCGACGGCGACTTCCGCTCGGTCCGGTCGATGGTTCCCGAAGACGACTTCATTTCGCAGCCCAACCCCGGCAAGACCAGACCGGTCGATATCCTGCAATGAGCCTACTCCTGGAAGCGCTGAAAAAAGCCGAGCTTGCCAAGCAGGCGGCCAAGGCGGAGACGTCTCCGTCCGTCAGCCCGCCCGAGCCCACCCTGGAGCCGGCCGCGCCGGTGATGACCCGCGAAAGGCTCCCGGACATTTCGCAACCGCTCGAGATTCTCACCGACGATCTGCCCTCGTCGCAGAAACGCGCGCCCCTCGATCAAGCGCAATCGCCCTTGTCGATTCAGGAAGCTGAACCGGGACCGGCGCCCGAGCCCCTGCCCGCCGACGAACCCCTGCGCCCGGGGGGCAACGAGCGCGCCCAGGCGCAGCGGATGTTTCAGGTAAAGGAAATGGACTACGACCCCCGCCGTCCGTTTTACATCACCGTCGCCGCATTGGTGCTCGTCGGTGTGGGCTATGCCGGCTACGTCTGGTGGCAGCTGCAGCCGAAGACGAGTCTGACCGCGTCCGCGTCTTCGGCCGCGGTGTCCAGAGCCGCGCCGGTTCCGGCGGCGGTTCAGCCCGCCTCGCAGGCGCAAGGCGGGACACCCGCGCAAACCGTCGCCCCGGCGCAACCGAGCAAGACGGCCATTCCGCCGATATCCCCGGTACGTCCTTCGCGTCCGGCGGTCGGTTCCAGGAGCGCGGGCACCGCCGCGCCAGGGTTGCCGCGTCAGCCGACGGCAGCCGATGCTACGCCCCCGCGCGCTTCGACCGAATTGGCGCCGATTGCGATCACTCCCGCTACGCTGATGCTCGATCCGCTGCTCGATCAGGCCTACCAGGCATTCCAGAGAGGCGATCTTGCTTCCTCCCGCGAAGGCTACCAGCGCGTGCTCGCACGCGAGCCCAACAACCGCGACGCGCTGCTCGGTATGGCGGCGATCGAGCTGCGTGTCGGCAACCTCGATGCTGCCGAGACCCGTTACGTGAGGCTGCTGGAGATGAACCCGCGCGACAGCCACGCGGTCTCCGGCCTGGTGGCGTTGCGAAACCAGGTCGATCCCGTGGCCATGGAAAGCCGCCTCAAGAACTTGATCGCGAGCCAGCCCGAGGCAGCGCATCTGCATTTTTCGCTGGGCAACCAGTACGCGCGGCAGTCGCGCTGGCCGGAAGCCCAGGCGGCCTACTTCAAGGCCTATTCAGCCGAGCCGGAGAACGCCGACTACGCGTTCAACCTCGCGGTGAGCCTTGATCAGTTGCAGCAGAGAAAGCCTGCGCTCGATTACTACCAGCGGGCACTCGAGCTTGCCACCAGGCATCCAGCCAATTTCAACCGGGCTCAGACCCAGGCACGAATCCAGGATCTGAGCAGATAGCCCGGCCGTGAACTCGCCGCACGTGAAAGCCCAGACCGTTTCGCCGCAAGCGAAGCGCCACATCGGGCAGATTCTGATATCGCAGGGAATCCTCACCGAAGACCAGCTGCGCATCGCGCTGCTCGAGCAGCTTAAGACCCATCAGCCGGTGGGCAAGCTGCTGGTGAATCTGGGCTTCGTGTCCGAGGCAACCCTGCGCGATGCGCTTTCCGAGAAGCTCGGGCTGCAGAGCGTCGACCTCACGCAGATCGTCGTCGACCCGGTCGCGCTCAAGCTCGTGCCGCGAGAATTCGCAAAGCGGCACAACATCTTCCCGGTGGCACTCGACCGCGAAGCCCACAAGCTGATCGTCGCTCTGGCCGACACGACCAACATCGTCGCGCTCGACCAGGTGCGCGCCCAGCTGCGCGGCGAGTTTACCCTGGAGAGCCGGCTTGCCGGGGAAAGCGAGATCGGGCGCGCCATCGATCAGTACTACGGCCACGATTTTTCGATCGACGGCATCCTCCACGAAATTGAGACCGGCGAAATCGACTACCAGAGCCTGCAAACCTCAGGGGACGCGTATTCGCAGCCCGTGGTTCGCCTGATTTCGGCGCTGCTCGCGGACGCCGTCGAAAGGGGGGCCTCGGACATTCACTTCGAGCCCGAGGAGAGCTTCCTGCGCATTCGCTACCGCATCGACGGTGTGCTGCGCCAGATCCGTTCATTGCACAAGACCTACTGGCCCGCGATGGCGGTACGCACCAAGGTGATGGCGAAGATGAACATCGCCGAGACGCGCGCGCCGCAGGACGGACGCATTTCGCTGACCCTGACCGGCCGAGCCGTGGATTTCCGCGTGTCTTCACAGGCAACGACGCACGGCGAGAACATCGTGCTGCGCATTCTCGACCGGCAAAAAGGCATCGTGCCGCTCGAAGGCCTGGGCCTTGAAGCGGGCCAGCTGCAGCTTCTCAAGAAAATGATCGCCCGGCCCGAGGGAATCATCCTCGTCACCGGCCCGACGGGAAGCGGCAAGACCACGACACTCTACTCGGTGCTCAACCACATCAACACCGATGCCCTCAACATCATGACGCTGGAGGATCCGGTCGAGTATCCCATTACCCTGATCCGTCAAACCTCGGTCAACGAGGCCGCGAAAATGGACTTCGGCAACGGCATCCGTTCGATGATGCGCCAGGATCCGGACGTGATCCTGGTGGGCGAGATCCGCGACGAGGACACCGCGACCATGGCTTTCCGCGCCGCCATGACCGGCCACCAGGTGTATTCCACCCTGCATACCAACTCGGCGGTCGGGGTGATACCCCGGCTACTCGACATCGGAATCGTCGCCGACATCCTCGCCGGCAACATCATCGGAATCATCGCGCAACGCCTGGTACGCCGCCTGTGCAAGCACTGCAAGCAGGCTTACCAGGGAGGGGCGGGCGAGGCCAGCATGCTTGGCCTTGCTGCAGATCGTGCGGCAACCCTGTATCGCGCGGTCGGTTGCGACCAGTGCGACTACCAGGGCTACAAAGGCCGCCTGGCGATCATGGAAATCCTGAAGATGGACGACGAGCTCGACGAGCTGATCGCGCACCGCGCCACCGGGAGAGAACTCCAGAAGGCCGCCAAGGCCAAGGGGTTTCGCACGCTCGCCGACGACGGGGTGCGCCGCGTCCTGGACGGCTCGACGTCGCTCGACGAGCTGGTCCGGGTTGTCGACCTCACTGACCGGATGTAGCGGGCGGCGGAAGTCGGCGCTGCCACCGAGATACCCGAATGGCATTGTTCACATACAAGGCGATAGACACGCGGGGCAAGTCGATTATGGGTCAGATCGAGGCCATGAATCTCATCGACCTCGACATGCGCCTGAAGCGCATGGGGCTCGACCTGGTGCGAGGCGGTCCGGCAAGCCGGGGCGGCAGTCTGCTGCGCGCCGGAACAGTCAAGCGCGCGGAACTGATCAATTTCTGCTTTCATCTGGAACAACTCACCAGCGCGGGTGTTCCCCTGATCGAAGCGCTGATCGACCTGCGCGACAGCATCGAGAACGCCCGCTTCCGCGAGGTCATCTCCGGAGTGATCGAGAGTATCCAGGGTGGCCAGGGCCTGTCGCAGGCGCTCGCCGAGTATCCGCAGATCTTCGGCCCGGTGTTCTCCAGCCTGATTCGTGCCGGCGAGCAGACCGGAAAGCTCTCCGAGGTGCTGAAGAGCCTCATCGACACCCTGAAATGGGAGGACGAACTCGCCGAGCACGTGAAGAAGCTGATCATGTATCCCGCGTTCGTCGGCTCGATCGTGCTGATCGTGACTTTATTCCTGATGATCTACCTCGTGCCGCAGATGGTCGCGTTCATCAAGAACATGGGACAGGAGATTCCCCTGCAGACGCGCATTCTCATCCAGGTATCGGCATTCTTCGTCAACTTCTGGTGGGCCATCCTTGCCGCCCCTGTCCTTCTGGTCTTCGGAGTCCGGGCCGCCGCCAAGGCGAACCCGCTGGTCCGATATCAACTCGACAACTTCAAGCTCTGGCTTCCGGTGAGCGGAGAAATCCTGCGCAAGATCATCCTGTCGCGCTTCGCCAGCACTTTCGCGCTGATGTACTCATCGGGCATTACCATACTCGATGCCATCCGCGCATCCGAGGAGACCGCAGGCAATCTGGTCGTCCAGGAAGGCTTGAAGATGGCGGCGCAGCAGATAGGAGAAGGCAAGAACGTTACCGCCGCGTTCCACGAGATCGGATTGTTTCCGCCTCTGGTGGTGCGCATGCTCCGCGTCGGTGAAACGACCGGCGCGCTGGACACCGCGCTTCTCAACGTGTCCTACTTCTACAACCGCGAGGTCCGCGAATCGATCGCCAAGATTCAGATACTCATCGAGCCGGCGCTCACCGTGTTCATGGGCGTGATCCTCGGCTGGGTCATGCTGTCGGTTCTCGGCCCGGTGTACGACGTCATCACCAAGATCAAGTTCTAGCTAGCTACCGTGATCCGCAAACGACTCTGCTATCTCACCTCGCAAGGGGTCACCGCCTATTCCTGGAGAAGGGGCGAGCTTCGGCGCGATGCCTCGTTTGCGCCCGGAGAAAAGGGCTTCGCTGATTTTTCCAGGTACGTGGCCGCGGCGCGAGAGAGTCTCTACTACGTCCTCGCCGATGTGGTCGAGGAGGATTTTTTCCATGAAAACGTGCCTTACGTGCGCGGCGCCGATCGGCGCGCGCTGCTCGCGCGGCGGCTCGCCCAGCGCTACCGCGACACTACCCTGGCGATCCCGGTGTCCCTGGGATCGGAGAACCATGCAGGCCGGCGCGAAGAACGCATTCTCTATACCTCCTTCACCAACGCGCAGCAGTTCCAGCCGTGGCTGAGCGCGCTTCGCACCCATGAAGCACGACTGGCCGGCGTGTTTTCGGTTGCCTTCGTCGCCGCCTCGGTCGGAAGGCGGATCGGTTTCAAAGTCCCGCGCTACCTCATGGTGAGCCTGCAGCAAGCAGGCTTGCGGCAGGGCTATATCGAGAACGGTCGCATCCGCTTTTCGCGGCTGACTCGCGTCTACGCAGCCGACCCGCGCGCGACCGCACGCGATTGCGCGGCGGAATCGATTCGAATTCAGCAGTATCTGGCCAACGCCAGGGTTCTGCCCCGCGAGGCCCCGCCACTGGACGTCGTGGTGCTCGCCCCGAGCGAGTACAAAGCGCTGTACGACGCCGAGTGCGCGAGTTCTTCGCGGCTGCAGTTCCATGTCCGCGATCTCGACCAGGTGGGAAGGAGCCTCGGCATCAAGGCGGCCCCTGCCGAAACCCTGGCGGAGGGCGTTTTCCTGCATGTCCTCGCCCAGTCCGCGCCCGGCGACCAGTTCGCCGACGACGATCTGCGGCGGTTCTACGACGTATGGCGGGCGCGCATGGGGCTCGTCATCGCCGGTGCGGCTGCTTTCGGGTTGTGTTTGTTCCTTTCTGCGGTGAAGCTGTGGGATATCTATCAGCTTGGCCAGCAGGCGGCAGTCAACCGGCAGCAGGAAGCGCGCGCGTCGGACGAATATGCCCAGATGCAGTCCAGCTTTCCCAAGATACCCACCTCTGCGGAAAATCTGAAGGCCATGGTGAAGAACTACCGGGTTCTGCAGCGGCAGACCAGCTTCCCGGGGGACATGTTCGTCGAGATCAGCCAGGTGGTCGCCACGCTGCCG
>JBGPTG010000092.1:0-10719 GCA_041490545.1 Gammaproteobacteria bacterium | reverse complement strand
GGTGGCGCCGGAATTCTCGAAATAGCCGCCGTCCACCACGTAGCCGTGCACCACGCCACCCTTCTTCAGCGCCCCGGCGGGGCTCACGTAGGTGAAGCGCGCGCTCATGTGCGCCGCGGTGCTGAGCCGCAGGCTGCGCGGTGCGAAGAATTCGCGCGCGTCCGCGACGTCGACGAAATCCTCATCGGCGCCGGGAACGCGCAGCCGCAGGTTGCTCGCGATCAGGCGCTTGCCCGACTCGACCCAGGTCGCATTGAGCAGCAGCGCCGGCGTCCAGACGGACTTGTCCTCCCACAGGCGCTCTAGCGGCTCGGCGAAGCGGTTGCTCCCTGTGTGTTTGCGCCAAGCGCGCTCCCAGGCCTCCTCGAGGGCGAGTGCGCGGTCGAAGGAGCGCACCGGCAGCGGCAGGAAGCGCTGCGCCAGGTCCGGGTAGAGGAAAGCCGCCACCACCGGCGAAAGAAAATCCTCGCCGAGGATGTCGCGCGCCTTCGTCTCGATGCTGAAGGGCGCCGTGCCGCCGCGGCAGGCGCCGGCGCCGCGCTGCTCGGCGAGCAGCGCCACGAACACGCTCGCTCCCAGGCTGCCGCCGGAGACGCCGCTCAGGGAGAACAGTTGCTCGGCGAAGCACGGGTTGCGATCCTGGATGCGCCCCAGCACCATCGCGGTCCAGTAGGCCGCGCGGATGCCGCCGCCTTCGGCGTCGACGAGAACCATCGGGATGCTGCCGTCGGGCCGCACCGGCTGGCGCGCAATCCACGAGCGCAGCGCCGCGCGCAGGTCGGGACGCAGCTCGCCGCCGCCCGGGGCCGCCGCGAGCGTGCGCACGTCGTGGTTCTCGTTCCAGAGGCCGAAGACAATCGCGAGGACCAGCAGCGTGAAGAACGCCGGCAATCCGAGGCGCATGCCGATGAAGTCGATCGTGCTGCCCACCGCGATCCATCCGGTCGCCGCCAGCAGCAGGATGGCCGCGGTGCCGATGAGTGGCGCGCTCGGCTGCAGCGCGAACGCGAACAGCAGGAGCAGCGCGCCCGCAGCGAGGATCGCCAGCAGCAGGAGCGCACGCGTGAACGGCTTCAGGTCGGAGAATTCCAGGCTGCCGAAGATTTCCTCGGCGCCGCTGCGCACGTCGAGCAGGCCCACGATCGGTGTCGCGATCCGCCCCTGCGCCAGGGACAGGCCCTTCACCCTGTCGTAGACGGCCCGGGAAATACTCCGCCGCAAGGAGACGAGGATGAGAAAAAACACCGCGCCGAGCGCGCACCAGAACGCGTAACGCTCCAACGCGAGCTTCACCGCGTGATGCTCGCGGTCGTCATAGCCGAGCGAGGCGAGATACAAGGCCGCCGCCACGCCGAAACTCGCGAGGAAGCCGAGCAGGCGCGGCACCCAGATGCGCATCTTGTTCAGGCGCGCATCGCTCGGCACGTCGGGGAATTTGAGAGACAGCATGACGCGCGCCCAGTACCAGCCCGACCACGACCACGCCAGCGCCGCGACGAAGAAACACGCGCGATGCCATTCATCGCGCGGTCCCGGCTCGCGTTCGGCGAGCGCGCGCACCACGTCCTCGCCCTGCGGCACCGCGAGGAAAAACACCAGCCCCGCGAGCACCATGAGCACGCTGACGCGGCAGGGCTTGAGCGCGAGCAGCCGTTCTCGCAGCCACGCCCACGCGCAGCATGCCGGCGCGACGATCCAGCGAAAAAACCAGCCGGGCTGCGCTTCGTTCGGTACCGGATCGACCATAGCTCTCCCTGGCGAGAATCGGCGAGTCTAGTGACCGCCCCCGGTGCATGCTGTCGGGCATGTCATACAAATTGCGTCAGGTTTTCCGGACATTTTCTCAAGGACACGGCCGCCGCGCCGCCTGACACCCGCGCAGAACGCGGAGCACGGCTCGGCCAACGAAGGACACCGTGCGCTCAGTCCTCGCCGAGGTCGTGCAGGAACCGGGCGCGCTCAGCCGGGTTGGTGAGGTTCTCGGCGAGCAGCAAGTGAAACTGGCGCTGGCCGTTGGCCTGTGTCGCCGCCCGTTTCGCCAGGATCTTCGCGATCGGGCCGATGCAGGCGATGAGCCGCCGGGTCGCCTGCTCGATCGCCTCGGGCGTGAGCGGCCCGGTGAGCCGGGTCCCCGGCGCATGGTCCGCCATCATGGGCACCGTGGTCGGAATGCCCTGCTGCGGCGGCACCCCCTGAAGCTTCTCCCGACCCGCAAGAAACTCCGAGCGCTCCTCGGGACTCGCCAGATCCTCGGCGAGCAAGGCGTACAGCCTGTCGATGTCGGTGGTGGCGGTTGCGCCGCGCTTGACCGTCACCCTGGCGACCGGGCCGATGATCCGCGTGAGCTGATGCTCGATCTGCTTCAGGATCGCGGCATCCCATCCGGGCGGCGGCACCGTCTTCACCGAAGGCTGCGACGGATCCGGGAAGGACGGGAAGGACTGCGAGGGCCGCGACGAGGTCGGATGTGACCGCAACGAGGGATTCGACGCATGCGAGGGTTGCGACGGCTGCGACCACTCGTGGTGCCCCAGGGGCCGGCTGCGCTCGGCATATTGCCCCGAGGGCCGGCTGAATTCGTTGATCAGCGTCTGCTCCGAGACGGCGGGGTTCACCGGTGCCGCGTAGGCCTCGAGTATCGCGTCGCGGAACGCGAGCGCGTTCTGGTAGCGGTCCCCGGGATCCTTGGCGAGCGCCTTCATCGTCACCGCGTCGAACTGAACGGTGCAGCGCCCGGGGTCGGCCTCGGAGGGCAGGGTCTGCTGCTCGTGACAGATCTTGTAGGCGATCATGTCGGGGTTGCCGGTGAAGGGGCGGATGCCAGTCAGCAACTGGTACATCACCACCCCTGCCGAGAAGATGTCGGCGCGCCAGTCGACGGCGTCGCCGCTGTACTGCTCCGGAGCCATGTAGCCGGGCGTGCCCATGACGGCACCGGTCTGGGTAAGGTTCGAGGAGTCGATGCGCGCGATGCCGAAGTCCGCGACCTTCAGCTTGCCGCTGTTCATGATGATGAGGTTGGCCGGCTTGATGTCGCGGTGCCACACGCCTTCCAAGTGCGCATAGTGCAGCGCTTCGAGCAGCTGTGCCATGATGCTGATCGCATCGTGGCCATCGAAGCGCGCGCCGCGATTGAAGTACTCGCGCAGGCTGTTGCCCTGCACGTACTCCATCGCAAGGAACACGACGTCGCCCTCCTCGCCCCACTCGTAAACCCCGACGATGCCGGGGTGCGAGAGCTTCCCGGCCGCCTGCGCCTCGTTCCTGAAGCGCGCCAGCAGCACGGCACCCTGGTCGTCTTCGACCAGCTCCTTGCGAATGGTCTTGATCGCGACGGTGCGCCGGATGTGCGGATCGAAGCCCTTGTAGACGATCCCCATCGCGCCCTTGCCCAGCACCTCCGAGAGCGCGTACTTGCCGAGCTGCGTGGGACCGTTCATCGCCGGGGGCACCGTCATGGCCAGTCGCGGGTCTGGACGTGCGTCACGCGTCGAGCATCTTCATCGCCTGCACCAGGCTCTTTTTCATGCGGTTGAACGATTGCGTGAGCACGCCGATCTCGTCGTGGCTTGTCACTTCGAAGTCGGGCGCGTCCATGTTGTCGCCCTGGCTCACCTGGTCGGCGACCCGCGAGAGCTGCGTCACGGGCCGGATCACCGCATACCAGAGCATCAGGTTCAGCGCGACGAAGATGAACACGAACACGACGGTGAGCGACACCATGAAGGTCCGGAACGCCTGGTTGGCGCGCGCGATCGGCACCGCGGTCGGCACCGAGACGATCTGCGCGCCGATGACCTCGTTCAGCTTCCAGCCGAAGCCGTTGGCCGGGCCGTACTTGTCCACGAGCGTCTTGGGCGCAGCATCGACCGTCGAGTGGCAATACAGGCAAGCTTCCGCCTTGATCTGTATCGGGCGCGCGATATAGAACGACCTCCCGTTCGGCGTGTCGCGCTCGCCGACCACTTCCGGAGTATCCGACTTGTTGCGGAACTGGTTGACGATGTCGGCCTCCCAGTCGTTGGCGCGGTTGGTCGGGTTGGTGGGGTTGAGCGTCGCCTCCTTGTAGGCGTAGTCGGGGAACGACTTGCGCAGGCCGTTGAACACTTCGGTCGCCGAATACGCGGGCACCGACTGCGGCAGGAAGGTGTACTTCATCTGCGTCTGCAGGAGCGGCCCCACCTGGGTCGAGGTGTAGGCGCGCGTGGAGAGCGCCGATTCCATCACCAGGCGCGCGTTCAGCACGATCTCGTCGCGCGCGTTTCTCTGCAGGAGCTCGTTCGAGACGGTTCCCGCGGCGACCAGGCCGAGCAGGAACACCAGAATGAACACCAGGTTGAATTTGACGATCAGCTTCATCGCTACGCTCCTTGCAAAAGGGGCCGCTAAGGCTTGCCGGCGGGCTGCGACGGGACGGGACTGCTGCGCGTGGAGCTCGCCGTGTCCGCCTCCTTGGGCGGGTGCTTCTCGGGGTACAGGATCGGGTCCCATTCCGGATGGAACCTGAGATTCGAGACCAGAGCCGAGCGGAACGCCGGATCGGACGCGCGCGGCGCGAATCGCTGCACCAGCGGGTGGCGGACTTCTGGCGGCGCCTTCAGCCACGCCTCGACCTCGGCGTAGCTCACGACATCGAGCTGGCGCGGCTGGACCTGGCGTTCCTTGTAGCGCGCCAGGCGCGAGGGCAACGGGTCGAGGAAAATCTTCGGGAGCTCACCGATGAAAACCGGGGAGGGTCGCAGCGCCACCGCACCTTTCTGTCCGGCTTTGCGCGTGAAAAAGTCGCCGCCCTTCAGGCGCAGGGGCGCGGGCGCCGCGGTGAGGCGCGCGCCGCCGCTCTCGACGAACACCGAGCCTTCGCCGCCGCCCACGACGAGCACGGCGGCGCCCTCCGCGGGCTGCAGTGCGAAGATCGGAGTCGCGATGCGGAAGTGCGCGCCCTGCTTCACGCCCGCGAGCTTGAGCGCCCCCCGCATGGCATAGAAGTCGCCGCCGGCCGGCTTGCCTTGCGCGATGGAGACGGCGAGCACGCGCGTCCCCGGGCCCAGCGCCAATGCGGCGCCTTCGGCGAATTCGATCTGCGCGAGGCCCTTGTCGCCGACCTCGATGATGTCGCCCGACTGCAATCCCACTCCCTCGGCGAGCGCGTAGCGCGTCACGCCGCGAACCATCGCAGCCTGACCCTCGAGCAGCGTCACCGTCGCCGCCGGGTCCGCCGCAGCGGCGACCAGGGGACAAGCGAGAAACGCGAATGCCAGGCGCATCAGGTTCACGATCTGCAAAAGACTTGCTCCTCCCAAGCGGCGACGGTGCCGTGAACTCGAGCCCTTGCAGGATGAAGGGTCCCGGTCAACACGATACTAGGCGCCGCCGCAAAAGCCTGTCAATGGAGCCGATCGGGTACCGTGCCGGAAGAGATGCCTCCGGCTGTGCCCCGGAATGGCACACCGACCATGCCAGAGTGCGACCCTGCGCCATAATCGTTCTTGTGCCGCCGGAAACCGCCCGCACCATCGCCCACGTCGACATGGACGCGTTCTACGCGTCGGTCGAGCTGCTGCGCTATCCGCAGCTGCTCGGCAGGCCGCTGGTGATCGGCGGCCGGCGCCGCGGCGCGCAGGACGACGCCAGTCCAGGCGACGCCACCTTCCCCACCCTGCGCCAGTACACCGGGCGCGGGGTGATCACCACCGCCACGTACGAAGCGCGCGCCTTCGGCGTGCACTCGGGGATGGCGCTGATGAAGGCGGCGAAGCTCGCGCCCGACGCACTGCTGCTCCCGGCGGACTTCGACGAGTACAGTCGCTACTCGCGCCTGTTCAAGGAGGCGGTGCGCGCGATCGCGCCGCGCATCGAGGACCGCGGCATCGACGAGATCTACGTCGATCTCACCGGCCTCGTCCCGCCCCGCACCGCAGATGATGCCTCCGCCTGGGCGGGCGCGCGCCAGCTCGCGGCGGCGATCCAGCGCGCGGTGCGCGAGACGACCGGGCTTTCCTGCTCGATCGGTATCGCGCCGAACAAGCTGCTCGCGAAGATCGCCTCGGAACTCGACAAGCCCGGCGGGCTGACGGTGATCTCCGAGACCGACATCCCCGCGCGCATCTGGCCGCTGCCGGTGCGCAAGGTCAACGGTATCGGCCCCAAAGCGGGCGCGCGGCTCGAGGCCTTTGGCATCCGCAGCGTCGGCGAGCTCGCGCAAGTCCAGCCGATGGTGCTCATCGAGCACTTCGGCGAGAAGCACGGCGCGTGGATGCACGAGGCCGCCAACGGACGCGACGAACGCCCGGTGGTGACGCACAGCGAGCCGAAGTCGATCAGCCGCGAGACCACCTTCGAGGAAGACCTGCACCCGGTGCGCGACCGCGAGCGGCTCTCGGCCGTCTTCACCGAACTGTGCGTGCGGCTCGCCGCGGACCTCGAAAGAAAAGGCTACGCCGGACGGACGATCGGGCTGAAGCTGCGCTACGACAACTTCAAGACGCTGACGCGCGACCGGACCATCGACGCGCCGACGCGCGATGCCGGCGCCATCCGCCGCGCCGCGGGCGAGTGCCTGAAGCGCGTGCCGCTCGACCGGCGCATACGGCTCCTCGGTGTGCGCGTCGGGGCGCTCGTCAAGTCGGCCGGCGAAACGCCGGTGATGTAGAGTTTGCGATTCCATCGGGCGATTTCAGCAACCGCCCGGAAATTCAATTACACTCGCCGCGCCAATCAGAAAAGATCCTCCGGGGGAGAATAAAGAATGCCATCGCTCGCAAAATTCGGGTTTGCCGCCATCGCTGTCGCCGCACTCACCACCGGCGCCCCGGATGCCAGGTCCGAAACCTACAAGGTGACGTTTTCCGCGGCGCACGGCACGCAGCTGCCGTGGATCCGCATGATCAAGGAGTTCTACATCCCCGAGGTGGACGCCCGCCTCAAGGCCGCCGGCGGCAAGGACTCGATCGCCTGGACCGAAGCCTTCGGCGGGACGCTCGCCAAGGTCGGCGGCGAGCTCGACGCCGTGGAGAACGGCATCGCCGAGATGGGTTTCGTCTACACCATCTTCGAACCGGCCAAGCTGCCGCTTCTCGCGGTGACCTTCATGGCGCCCTTCGGCAGCGACGACGCGCTCACCGTGAGCCGGATCATGTACGAGCTGCACCAGGAAATGCCCGAGCTCGCCGGCCAATGGCAAAAGCACAAGCAGGTGTTCCTCGCCGCGCTCGCCACCGACACCGACTACATCCTCACCACCTTCCCGGTGAACAAGGTCGCCGACCTGAAGGGGAAAAAGCTCGGCGCATCCGGGTCGCTGTCGTTGTGGGCCGCGGGCATAGGCGCGGTGCCAGTGCAGGGCGATTTCGCCACGCACTTCAACAACGTCAAGACCGGCGTCTACGACGGCCTGATCGCCTTCACCACCGGCATGTATCCGGCGAAGCTTCACCAGGTGGCGCCGATCGCGACGCGCATCGACCTGGGCTCGATGATGATAGGCGCGTTGAGCGTCAACCAGGCTTTCTACGATCGCCTGCCGCCGTACGCGCAAGCCATCCTCAAGGACGTGGGCCGGGAATACACCGCCCGCATCGCCACGCTGCTGACCAACGTCGCCAAGGGCTTCGAGCAGAAGATGGAAGCCGAAGGCGCGAAGTTCTCCAGGCTGCCGGCGGAGGAGCGCAGCAAGTGGGCGAACACCATGCCCAACATCGCCGCGGACTGGGTGAACCGCAACGAAGCGCGCGGAGTGCCGGCGCGCAAGGTGCTCGCCGCCTACATGAAGAAGCTGCGCGACAACAAGGTCGTGCTGGTCCGCGACTGGGACAAGAACTAGCCGCGGTACGCGGGAGATGAGCGACCCCGCCGAAGGCGGGCTTTCATCGGCCGCGGGCGGGCGCTCTTCCGCGGTGGGCGGCGCGCCGCGCCGCCGCAACCTTTTCGCCGGGCTGCTCATAGGCCTGAACGCCATCGGCACGGTGTGGATTTTCGTGCTGATGCTGGTGATCAACGCCGACGTCTTCGGCCGGACCGTGTTCTCCGCTCCGCTCCCCGGCGTGCCCGAACTGGTGCGCCTGTCGATCGTCGGCATCGTCTTCCTGCAGATCGGCTACACGCTGCGCTCGGGCCGCATCACCCGCGTCGAGAGCTTGAGCATCGCGCTGGCGCGGCGCTGGCCGCGCTTCGCCCTGATCATGCAGGGCTGCTACAGCCTGTGCGGTGCGGCGCTCTTCGTTATCCTGTTCGTCTCCTGCCGGCCGATTTTCGTGCGCGCGTGGACCAACGGCGATTACGCCGGCGTCGAGGGCTACGTCACCTACCCGTTCTGGCCGATCTACCTGATTCTACTCATCGGCTGCGCCTGCTCGGCCCTGCAGTATCTCGCGTTCGCGCGGGACGAATTCTCCGGGGCGTTCGGGCGGCGCGGCGCGGTGGACGCAGGGGGCGCCCGATGACCGCGACGCAGATCGGCATTCTCTCCATCGCAGTGATGCTCTACCTCATCTACACCGGGATGCACGTACCGGTAGCCTTTTGCCTTGTTTCGCTCATCGGCGTGTGGGCCATCAAGGGCAGCTTCGAGCAGGCCTCGACGCTGCTCGCGCTCGCGACCGCCGACGCGGTATCGACCTACGACTACGGCGTCATTCCGCTGTTCGTGCTCATGGGCCTGCTGGTGAGCGTGGCCGAGCTCGGGCGCGATGCCTTTCTTGCCGCCAACGCGCTCCTCGGGCGCATCAAGGGGGGCCTCGGCGTCGCCACGGTCGCGGCGAACGCGCTCTTCGCCGCGGTGACCGGCGTGTCGATCGCCTCCGCCGCAGTGTTCACCAAGATCGCCGTGCCGGAGATGATCCGCCTCGGCTACCGCAAGCGCTTCGCCGTGGGCGTGGTCGCCGGCAGCTCGGTGCTGGGGATGCTGATTCCGCCGAGCCTGCTCCTCATCGTCTACGGCCTGCTCTCGGAGCAGTCGATCGGCGACCTGTTCATCGCCGGCATCGTGCCGGGCCTGCTGCTCGCCGCCGTGTTCGCGCTGATGATTGTGCTGATCGCTACGTTCGCGCCGGCGCGCGTCTATGCCGGAGCGAACACGAGCGAGGCAGGTCCGGGGGAGGACATACTCCGCTCGCTGGTGCAGCTCACGCCTCTGCTCTCCCTCGCCGGGCTGGTCATCGGCGGCATCTACGCCGGCTGGTTTACAGCGACCGAATCGGGCGCGGTCGGCGCGCTGGGGGGCCTCGCGCTCGCGCTGTGGCGGCGCAAGCTCACCTGGAACGGCGCCTGGCGTGTGCTGGTGGAGACCGGGCAGGTCACGGTCTCGATCCTCTTCGTCATCATCGCGGCCAACATCTACACCCGCCTGATCGCGCTCTCGGGCCTGCCCGGGGTTCTGAACGACCTCGTCGCCGGGGCGCACCTCTCCTTTTTCCTGCTGCTCCTCGTCTACACGCTCATCATCGTGCTCATGGGAACCATGATCGACGCCGTGTCGATCATGCTCATCATGGTGCCGATGTTCCTGCCGCTCGTTATCCCCTACCAGGTCAACCTGATCTGGTTCGGCATCGTCACAGTGATCGCCGCGGAAATCGGCCTGCTCACCCCGCCCTTTGGCCTGTCGGTGTTCGTGATCAAGAGCACGCTCGCCGACAACGACATCACCCTGGAGGACATCTTTGCCGGCGCGGCGCCTTTCGCCGTCGCGATGTTCTTCGTGCTGCTGCTCATCATCCTGGTGCCGTCCATCGTCACGGTGCTGCTGTGAGACCGCTGGATTACGCCCGCCCGTAAGGTCGTGCCAGGAACGGTGCAGTACACTGGCCGGGGCCGCGCGGCATGCGGCCGAATTCGATCCCCGGAGAGGCAATCATGGAGAAAATGTCAGGTGGGCGCGCGGTCGTCGAATCGCTTCGCACCGAGGGCGTGCGCTACGTCTACGGCATTGTGGGCTCGTGCATGGTCGAGATCATGGACGGCCTGTACGACCGGAGCGACATCGGCTGGGTCGGCACGCGACACGAGCAGGGCGCGGCCCACATGGCGGACGGCTACGCGCGCGTCTCGGGCAAACCCGGCGTGTGCATGGCGACCAACGGCCCCGGCGCGACCAATCTCACCACCGGAGTCTCCGTCGCGCTGCTCAGTCACGCGCCGATGATCGCCATCACCGGCGCGCCGCAGGTCTCGCAGCAGTATCGCGACTCGTTCCAGGAAATCGACCAGGTGGCCATGTTCCGGCCGCTCACCAAGTGGAGCGTGCAGGTGCCGCTCGCGGAGCGCATCCCGGAGCTTTTCCGGCACGCTTTCCGCATCGCTACCAGCGGCAAGAAGGGCCCGGTGCATATCGACCTGCCGCGCGATCTGCTCAACGAGGATATCGAGGCCGAGGTGCTCGCGCCGGCGCGCTACCGCGAGTCGCGTTCGGGCGCCGCGCACTCGGAGGCCGTGGCCGCGGCCGCCGCGGCACTGCTGCGCGCGAAGCGGCCGGTGTTCATCGCCGGTCTCGGCGTAGGCGACTCCGATGCGCGGGATGAACTTCTCGAGCTCGCCGGGATGCTCTCGGCGGGCGTGGTGACCTCGTATGCACGCAACGACGTGGTCCCGACCGGGCACCCGCTGGTGGTGGGGCCGATCGGGCGCGCGGGCGCACCCGAGGCGAAAGCGCTGCTGCAAGACGCGGATCTGATTCTCGCCGCAGGCACGCGCCTCGCCCAGTTCACCACGTTCTACGATCACAGC
>JBGPTG010000091.1:0-10889 GCA_041490545.1 Gammaproteobacteria bacterium | reverse complement strand
GCGGTCTTGCCCAGATCCGGCAAATGGAAATGCGGATCGTAGCCGAAGCCTTTCGCGCCGCGCGGTTCGATTACGATTTTTCCCTGCCAGACGCCCTCGGCGATGAGCGGCTCCGGGTCATCCGCGTGGCGCACCAGCACGATCACGCAGGTGTAGTGCGCACTGCGGTCCTCCTCGCCGGCCAGAAGCTGCACCAGCTTGCGGTTGTTGCGTTCATCGGACCGCGGCTCGCCTGAAAATCGCGCCGAGTGCACGCCGGGTTCGCCGCCGAGCGCGCGCACGCAGATGCCCGAATCGTCGGCGAGCGCCGGCAGCCGCGTGCGACGGCTGGCGTGACGCGCCTTGGCGAGCGCGTTCTCGACGAAAGTGGGGTGCGGCTCCTCCGCATCGCCGACGCCGAGGAGCGACTGGGGAAGGATCTCCATCCCGAGGGAAGCGAGCAGCGCCTCGAATTCGCGCAGCTTGCCGGGATTGGACGAGGCGAGAACCAGCTTCTTCAGCTTGCCGGGATTGGACGGTGCGATAACCATCCGGCCATTCTACCGTCCGCGAACTCCCAGGGAGGTTCTGACTAAACCTCGGGCGTTGTTCAGAGGCCCAGCGCCGCCTTCTGTTTCGCGATCAGCTCCGCGATGCCCCGCTTTGCCTGGGCGATCAGCGCGTCCAGCTCCGCCGTGGAAAATGGCTTGCCCTCGGCCGTGCCCTGGAGCTCGACGAATCCACCGGAGCCGGTCACGACCACGTTCATGTCGGTGTCGCACTTCGAGTCCTCGGCGTAGTCCAGGTCGAGCACCGGGACGCCTTCGTAGATCCCGACCGACACCGCGGCGACAAAATCGGAGATAGGCGTAGCGGCGAGCAGACCACGCGCGAGGAGCGTGCCGACGGCGTCGTGCAGGGCGACAAAGGCGCCGGTGACGCTCGCGGTGCGCGTGCCGCCGTCGGCCTGGATCACGTCGCAGTCGATTTTCAGAGTGCGTTCTCCGAGTTTCGAGGTGTCGACGACCGCGCGCAAGGAACGCCCGATCAGCCTCTGGATCTCCTGGGTGCGCCCGGTCTGCCTGCCGCGCGCCGCCTCGCGGTCGCTGCGCGTGTGCGTGGAACGCGGCAGCATGCCGTACTCGGCGGTGACCCAGCCTTCGCCGCGCCCCTTCAGGAATCCGGGCACGCCCTCCTCGACGCTCGCGGTGCAGATGACCCGGGTGTCGCCGAACGCGATCAGCACCGAACCCTCGGCGTGCCGGGTGTAGTGGCGCTCGATCGCGACGGTGCGCAATTCATCGGCCCTGCGTCCGGAAGGTCTCATGAAGGTTTTTGCGTTGCGTTCACGAGGGCTTTTGCGGCGTGTGTTTGCGGATGGCGGCGCGGATTTCGGTGATGGCGCGCTCGATCTCCTCATCGCTCAGGTCGCCGTGATCCGCGCTCCCGAAATCATCGAGCTTGGTGCTGGCGCCGTCGAGTTCCAGCGTCGAGGCCTCGTCGCCGGCCGCGCCGGGAGATTTTTCGGCCCAGGTCATCGCCACGGCCGACACGTTGTCGCAATCCACCCCGGCGCGCAATTCCGCGAGAGTGAGAAGCTCGGGAATGGCTTTCAGGATTTCGTTCTTGAGCAAGGCCGCCGTGATCAGAGGGGCGGTGAGCGCCCCCCACATGCCGTCGGAGCACAGCACCAGGGTATCGCGCTCGCGCAAGGGCACGGGCTTGGAGAGCTCGACCTGGGGCGGCGCGCTCGCACCGATGCAGTTGAAGATCTTGTTCCGGTCCGGATGCGCGGGCACCGCCTCTTCGCGGATGCGTCCCTGATCGACCAGCAGCTGTACCCGCGAGTGATCCCGGGTGCGGGCCTCGATGCGGCCTGCGCGGATGTGATAGAGGCGCGAATCGCCGACGTGCGCCCAGTACGCGTTCGAATCCTGCACCACGCAGGCAACGCAGGTCGTGCGCGGGGACTCGATCAGGTTGCGCGATCTCGCGTATTCGCCGAGCGCGAGATGCGCGTCGGTGATGGCCTTCTGCAGGAACGCGGAAGGGTCGGCGAGCTTGGGCTTGGCTTCGCGCTGGAACGACTCGGTGAGAAAGTGCAGCGCGATGTGCGAGGCCACCTCCCCGTGCAGGTGCCCGCCCATGCCGTCGGCGACGACCATCAACAGCGATTCGCGCGTGTAGCAGTAGCCGGCGCGGTCCTGGTTGGACTTGCGCATGCCCTGGCGGCTTTCCTGGAAGATCGAGAATCTCATCGGCCCGACAGCCTCCGCAGGACCCCGCGCAGCCCGTCGACCACGGAGCGCTTGCGGTGCACTTCCGGATCCTTCTCGCCCATCAGCACCTTTTGCAGGGCAAACACGCTCTGCGGGCGCTTCATGTGATCGAGCTCGAGGCACCAGTCGATCGTCTCGAGGATGTGCCGCGAGTACTTGCCCTTGCGGAGCTTCGTCGCGGAAACGTAGCGGTCCTTTTCGACGCGATGGTCGGCGGCCTGGGGCGCCGCTCCCACCAGGCAGGCAAACATGCTCGCCCCCACGGCGTAGCAGTCGCTCCAGGGCCCGAGAAATTCACGGTGCTTGTATTGCTCCGGCGGAGCGAACCCCGGCGTGTACATCGGGTTGAGACGCATGCCTTCCTCGGCCAGGGTCTGGCGCGCCGCGCCGAAATCGATCAGCACCGGAGAATTGTCGTTGCGAATGTAGATATTCGCCGGCTTGATGTCCAGGTGCAGCAGCTTGTTCGAATGCACTTCGCGCAGTCCGTTCAGGAGCTGCGTGAAGACGTGGCGGATGAAGCTTTCCTTGAGCGCGCCGCGGCGCGCCTGGATGTGCTCCTGCAGGGTCCGGCCGCGTTCGTAGCGCATCACCAGGTACACGGTCTCGTTGGCACGGAAGAAATTCAGCACCCGCACCACGTTGGGATGGGACAGGCGCGCGAGCGAACGTCCCTCCTCGAAGAAGCACTTCATGCCGTAGCGAAAGGTAGCCAGGTTCTCCTCGGAAATCGACGGCAAGGCGTCGCCCTCCTTTCTCAGCGCCAGCTGGCTCGGAAGGTATTCCTTGATCGCGACCGGCTGGTCGTTTTCGTCGTAGGCGAGATACACGATGGAAAATCCGCCGCACGAGAGCACGCTCGCGATACGGTAGGTCCCAAGCTGATAACCGCCCGGCAACGGTTGATTGACCTGCTGAGCCATGAAGGAGTGGCGGCGTGACGTTCCTACCCGTTATGATAGCGGCGTTTCCACCGGCACCGCCGGCATTATACGGCGTCGAAAACACATTCCATGATCCAGAGCATGACCGGCTACGCGTCGGCGACGCGGGAATTACCGATGGCTTCGCTCGCGGCGGAACTCAAGAGCGTGAACGGCCGATTCCTCGACGTGCAAATCCGGCTGACCGAGGAATTGCGCACGGCGGAACCGGCGTTGCGCGAACTGATCCAGGCGCGCGTGGGCCGCGGCAAGGTGGAGTGCCGCATCGCCGTCACCCCGCCCGCGGGATCCGCGCCCCGGATCAGCGTCAACGAAGCCCTGCTCGGCGCGCTGGCGGAGGCTTCGCGGAAGATTCGTTCCGCGATCCCCGATGCCCAGCCCCTGCGCGTGGGGGAGATCCTGCACTGGCCGGGCGTCGTCGGGGACGAGCGGTCCGAAATGCTGCGCGACGCATGCGTCGACGTTGTGCGGCAGCTCCTGGAGGAGTTCACCGCGACGCGTCAGAGGGAGGGCGAGAAGCTCGGGCGGATGCTCGGCGAGCGCCTCGAGCGCATGAAGACGCTGCTCGCCTCGATTCAGCCGAGAGTGCCCGAAGCGATAGCGGCGTACGAGGCAAAGGTCGCCGAACGCCTTCGCGAGGCGCTCGGCAGCGCCGACGACGAGCGCATCCGCCAGGAAATCGCGCTTTTCGGTCTCAAGGCCGACGTCACCGAGGAAATGAACCGGCTGGGGGCGCATCTCGACGAGGTGTGGCGCGTGATCCGCTCCGGCGGAGCGGTCGGAAAGCGCCTGGATTTCCTGATGCAGGAACTCAATCGCGAGGCGAACACCCTGGGCTCGAAGGCGGTGTCGAAGGAGCTTTCCGATACGAGCCTCGAATTCAAGCTGCTGATCGAGCAGATGCGCGAGCAAGTGCAGAATATGGAATAGGAACCGGGAATGACGGGAAATCTGTTCATCGTTTCGGCGCCGTCGGGGGCCGGCAAATCCTCGCTGGTGAGTGCCGTGCTCGCCGAGGACAAGCAGCTCGCACTTTCGATATCCTTCACCACGCGCGCACCCCGCGCCGGTGAAGTAAACGGGCGCGAGTACCACTTCATCGACACCACAACGTTCATGACCATGCTCGAGCGCGGCGAGTTCCTCGAGTCCGCCGAGGTGCACGGCAACCGCTACGGCACCTCGCAGAAGTGGATCGGCGAGACGCGCGCCCGGGGACTGGACATCCTCCTCGAAATCGACTGGCAGGGTGCCCACCAGGTGCGCCGGGCGTTCCCCGATGCGATCGGCATCTTCGTCCTGCCGCCGCCGCCGGTGCTGAAGGAACTCGAAGAGCGGCTGCGCAAGCGCGGCCAGGACAGCGAGGAAGTCATCGCGAGGCGCCTGCGCGACGCGCGGGAAGAAATAAGTCATGCGGCGGAATTCGATTATGTTATTATAAACAAAGAGTTTTCTGAAGCAGTCCGGGATCTGGCGGCTATCGCGCGCGCGTCCAGGTTGATACTTTCCCGCCAAGCCGCACATCGCCCGGAAATGTTCAATCCGATTGGCTAGACTAGCAGAGGTCACATGGCACGCATCACCGTCGAAGATTGTCTGAAAAGAATTCCCAACCGATTCCAGTTGACGCTCGCGGCGACGTACCGCGCGCGCCAGATCGCCCAGGGCGGCACGACGGATGTCGAAGGTACGCGCGACAAGCCCACCGTGATCGCCTTGCGCGAAATCGCCGCGGGCAAGGTCGGCGTGGAATACCTGAACCGGGTGCACACGGGGTAAGTCCGCCTCCCGGCGGACACCGGGAACTGCGGCGGCTCCGGTGGCATGAGTCGCTGCGCCGGAGTCATTGCCCGGCGCCGGTCGCCGGGCGGTTTCGCGTGGGTGCAAAGCGCGGAGGTGCAAAGTAAGCCATGGCGGCCGTCGCCATCACCGATCTCAGGCGGCACCTCGGCTATCTCAAGCCGAGCGACATAGGCCGCATCGAGGAAGCCTACCAGTTCAGCGACGTCGCTCACCAGGGGCAGTTCAGGAAGAGCGGTCACCCTTACATCTCGCACCCGATCGCGGTGGCCGAGATCGTCGCGAACTGGCACCTCGACGCGCAGGCGGTCATGGCCGCCCTGCTGCACGACGTCATGGAGGACACGGTCGTCTCCAAGGAACAGATCGCCGAACGCTTCGGCAAGCCGGTAGCGGAGCTCGTCGACGGCCTGTCCAAGATCGACCGCATAGAATTCCAGTCGCAGGCCGACGCCCAGGCCGAGAATTTCCGCAAGATGCTGCTCGCCATGGCGCGCGACGTGCGCGTCATCCTGATCAAGCTCGCCGACCGCCTGCACAACATGCGCACCCTCGCCGCGATCACGCCGGAGCGGCGCCGCGGCATCGCGCGCGAGACCCTGGAGATCTACGCGCCGATCGCCAACCGTCTCGGCCTGGACAGCCTCTACCGCGAGCTGCAGGAGCTCGCCTTTTCCCATCTGTATCCCCTGCGCCACGCCGTGCTCGCCAAAGCGGTCAAAGCGGCGCGCGGCAACCGCCGCCAGGTCGTGGACAAGCTCCTCGTGGCGATCCAGAAGGTCCTCCCCGCAGCCGGCATCGAAGCCACGGTCACCGGCCGCGAGAAGCACATCTACTCGATCTACCACAAGATGGTGGAAAAGCGCCTTTCGTTCTCCGAGGTGCTCGACATCTACGCCTTCCGGGTCATCGTCCAGGACATCCCCGCGTGCTATCTCGCGCTCGGCGCGCTGCACAGCCTGTACAAGCCGGTTCCGGGAAAATTCAAGGACTACATCGCGATCCCGAAGGTCAACGGCTACCAGTCGCTGCACACCACGCTGATCGGACCCTACGGCATGCCGGTCGAGGTGCAGATCCGCACGCAGGCGATGAGCCGCATCGCCGACACCGGCGTGGCCTCGCACTGGCTGTACAAGAGCACGGATACGGAAATCAACGAGGTGCAGCAGCGCACCCACCAGTGGCTGCAATCGCTGCTCGACATCCAGAGCACCTCCGGCGATTCCGCCGAGTTCCTCGAGCACATCAAGGTGGACCTGTTCCCCGACGAGGTCTACGTGTTCACGCCCAAGGGCAAGATCATGGCGTTGCCGCGCGGCGCCACCGCCGTGGATTTCGCCTACGCCGTGCACACCGACATCGGCAACCGCTGCGTCGCCGTGAGAATCAACCACGAGCTGGCACCGCTGCGCGCCGAGATCAAGAACGGCGATCGCGTGGAAATCATCACCGCCGCGCACGCGCATCCCAACCCGGCGTGGCTTTCCTATGTCAGGACCGGCAAGGCGCGCTCGCAAATCCGGCATTTCCTGAAGACCGTGCAGTACGAGGAGTCCACGGCGCTCGGTGAGCGCATGCTCAACCAGGCCATACGCGTTCTCGGGGCGACGCCCGCGCAGGCCACTGCCGAGCTCTGGGAACGCCTGTTGCGCGACGCGGGGACGAAATCGCGCCGCGAAATCCTCGCCGATATCGGCCTGGGCAAGCGGCTCGCCGCGATCGTCGCGAGGAAGCTGCTGCTGCTCGCCGAGCCGAACCAGCCCGAGGGGAAACTGCCGGCCGGTTCGATCGTGATCCACGGCTCGGAAGGCATGGCGATCCAGTTTGCCCGGTGCTGCAATCCGATTCCCGGGGATCCGATCACCGGATTCATCAAGAAGGGCCAGGGGCTGGTCGTGCATACCCACGACTGCCCGACCGGGGCAAAATCGCGCAGCGACCCGGAGAAATGGCTCGATGTCGAATGGGCGCCCGACACCGAAAAGATGTTCGACGTCGGCATCCGCGTAACCGTGGCCAACCAGCGGGGGGTGCTGGCGAAAGTCGCCACCGCGATCGCCAACGCCGGCGCGAACATCGACAACGTCAGCATGGACGAGGAGCGCGATCTCTACACCATCATGCACTTCACCCTGCAGGTCTCCGACCGACCGCACCTCGCCCGGGTGATGCGCTCGCTCAGGGGCATCCAGGAAGTGGTGCGGATCGCCAGAGCGAAGGACTAGGGAAGCGTCAGTTCTTCCAGCCGATCCACCGCAGCAACCGCTCCATCCAGTCGAGCGCATTCGCAAGCGGCGTGTGCAGCAACGCGACGCCGATGACGGTGCCGACCGCGTCGGCGACCATGTCGGCGACTTCGAAGCTGCGATAGTCGGTCAGCCCCTGCAGGAACTCGATGGCGACGCCCATGAGCGTGAACGCCAGCGCTATCGCGAGCCGCCGCCGCGGCCTGGCGTAGAGCATTCCGAACCAGAACGTCATTCCGGCGTAGGCGACGAAGTGGCCGACCTTGTCACCGCCTTCGGGCATATCGAGGGACAGCGGAATCAGCGAAAGCACAAAGGCCCCGGCCACCATCCCCCAGCCGACGATCATCCAGATCCGGTAGTGCGGAAAAGGAGGATGGTTCGCTTGCACGGCATCCCGTTGAGCGGGTCGCAAAGGAGGAGGGGTCACTTGCACAGTATCAATTGAGCGGGTCGCAACGGGAAAGGTTCAATTGCACGGTATCCAGTTCAGCGGATCGTCCCAGACGCTCTCCCCGACCGCGACCTCCGCGCCGGCGACGACGAGAGGAGTCTCGACCGACTTGGTGATTCTCACCGCCACCTGCAAAGTCTTCTGGTTGACCGCCCGGACTTCGCCCTCGGTCCAGGCCGTCGCGCCCGATCCTTCGGTCCGGGTGGTCGCGCCCGATCCCAAGGTCGATGCCTTGCACACCTTGACGCCGGCGTTCGCCATCGCGGCCAGCGATTCCCTGGTGGCGCGGTAGCGGGCGATCATCCGCTGCGTCGCCTGCCCGTTCACCACATCATCCTTCCAGGGGCCGGCATAGATGTCGCCGCTCGCCCAGGTATAGACGCCGACGCCGTTGCGCTTGTCGTCCTTGAATTCACCCTCGTAGCGATCGCCGGCGAACGCCGAGCGCGCGCCCCAGGTGTAGCTGCCGACGCCGTGCTTGGTGTCCTCCGAAAACTCGCCTTCGTAGCGATCGCCCCAGGGCCAGGTCTTCACGCCGCGCCCCTGCTTCAGGCCCGCGCGAAATTCACCGGCGTAGGTGGCCGACCCTTTCGCCGTGCCCTGCCCCTCCGCCTTGCCGTCGCGGCAGCCGCCGGCGTAGGAATCCTGCAACTCTGGATCGGCAACGAAACATTTTTGGGCGAGCTGTGCCGCGGCGGACGAGACGAAGAGCATCGCGGCAAGCGCAAGCGAGGTTCGTATCGCTCCAATCGCGCGCCGCGCCGACATCAATTCGTCTTCCACATGAGCGTTACCCCGCCGGGACCGACGCCGAGCTTCGGTCCCTTGTCGCCGGGCTTGCGGCGCTGATTCCAGAAAAATTCGCCGAGGCCGATGCCAAGCAGCGAGCTTGCCACGGTATCGGAGAGCCAGTGCTCGCGCGAGGCGATCCTGCCTGCGTTGGTCAGCGCGGCAATCGCATACAGCCAGGGCGCGTCGTATTCGCGGGCGAGCGGCGTCACCGCGGCCCACGCGACAGTAACGTGATTCGACGGGAACGACGCGTCGCCGCGCCGGAAGGGCTCGAAGTCGGCCGGGCCCCGGCCATCGACGGGCCGGGCGCGGCCCACGGCGTACTTGATGCCGAGATTGGCGAAGAGGCCGGTCGAGGCCGCCTGGAGCGATGCGATGCCGGCGTTCGCGAGCCGCTTGTCCTGCTCCGACAGCGCCGCGAGCCCGGCGCCGGCCAGCGCGATGACCGGCAGCCCTTCGCCCAGCGCCACCGCCGTCTTCGTCGAGCGCGCGTCGCGATGGCGATCGACAAGGCGCGCCGCGCTGCGGTCGAGCACGGCCGAACCGAACACCGCGCCCGCGCCGAGCAGCGCGTAGTCCCAGGCCTTCGTATTTGTATCGAAGGCGGCCGCACCCGTGCCCCAATCCCGCAGCGTCATCGCCCCGAGCGATTCGAAAGGACGGTTCCACAGCGGGTCGCCGAGGTAAGGCAGGTTGTAGTCGTCCTCCATGTCGCCGAAGCGCGTCAGCCCGTCGCGGGCGTGCAGGTCGATGACCAGGGGTTTCTCCAGCATCTCGTACAGATCCACCGGCGAGCTCAGCATCTGCCCCGCGTCGCGCGTCCAGGGCGCGATCGAGAATCCGCTGACGATGCGCGTGTCGGAGGGCAGCATCGCCTCGAACGGGATCGCGACGAATACGCCCTTGTCGCGGTAGTTGTGTTCGTTGCCGATCCCGGGGTCCACCGCGCTGGTGATCGTATGCCAGGCGCCGAGTTCGATGCCCGTGCGGAAACGCCGCTTCACTTCGAAGCGCGCACCGTAGTCGCGCGCGAGGAAACGGCCGGCGCGCACGGTAAAGGTCGATTGATACGGCAGCTTGTAATGCAGCGCCGCGAGCGCGGTCACCGTCTGGTAGTCGCGAAACCCGAGGCGCCCGTCGAAGTCGCGCTGCTTGACCGCATCGACGCTGATATCGAAGGCCCAGGGCGCGCCGCGCTCCAGGTACAGCCATTGCCCGCCGACGCCGCCGTACATCTGCTCCAGCCAGCCGCCGGTGAGCCGCGCGTAAGTGCGTTCGGAAGGCTGATAAACGCGGTTCAGCAGCAGGTGATCGAGCCTCAACCGCGGGCTGCCGGCGTATTCGCCGAAATCCGAGCGCACGTGCGGCAGCGTGCTGTTGTTCGCCCCGAGGGAGCTGCTGATGTTTTCGTAGAGGGTGTAGGTCGCGCCGGAATTGAGGAACAGGCGATCGACCAGCTCACGGTTGTAGGTCCCCAGCAGCGCGACGTTGTACTGAATCGCCTGCGGACCGTTCAGGTAGGTGCTGAATGTCGGCTTCAACTGGAACACGTTCAAGCCCCTGTCCTGGGTCTTGAAGCTGATGACGTTGCCTTCGTCGCCGTAGAGCACCCTGGCCTGGGTCGGCTCCTCGAGCGCCGCCATCAGCTCGGCACGCTCGCCGTCGAGCATGGAAGACGGCTGCGCGTAGTGGATCGCTACCGATTCGGCGAGCGCCTGGCGGGTGAGCAGGCCGTTGAAATAGCGATTGAGCTTCTGCAGATCGGAAAATTCGTAGGTGGCGACGGGCAGGCCGCTGGCCGTATGGGTGACGCGGATTTCCCGCGTCTCCAGCGGCGCGAGCAGCAGCACCGTTCGCGTCGCCCGCCCCACGGCGCGGCTCATCTGCGAAATGCGGCTGTTGGTCAGCGTCACCGAGAGCTTGGCCCCCGGCTCCAGGCGAATTCGCACGTTCTTGAAGTCCTGCCGGAAGAGCGCCTCGTACATGCGCTTCTTGTAAGTGCGATCCTGCTCCCACTGCGCGAGCGTGGGGCGCGGGATCACTTTGGCGTAAGGCGCCGGCTCCTCGAACTTCGGGATCCATTCCTTCTGGTCGAGGGGCAGGGAAAGATACGCCGCGATCCCCGGAATGCCGCCGCGCTGCTCCGACACCGCGAGGCCCAGCCAGCCCATGCGGTACTCCAGCGCGTAGTTCAGGCCCTTGGTGCGCCCGGCGACGTGAGTCTCCCCGGCGAAAGGAAAATTCCGGTAGTCGCTCGCGTCGTACTCGGTGACGAACGAAAAGCCGCGCAGCCACGAGGGCGAGTAGCGCACCCCGCCGAACGCGCCGTCGATCAGTTGCTTGCCGTAACCCAGCGTGACCTGAGCGTCGCCAATCGTCTTGGTCGCGGCGG
>JBGPTG010000090.1:0-10940 GCA_041490545.1 Gammaproteobacteria bacterium | reverse complement strand
CCACCGGCAAGCTGCTGTCGGTTTTTGGCCGGGGAAGGCCGACCCGCATCATCACCGCCACCGCCACCATCGGCGTGCGCGGCACCGGCGTGTACGCCGAGAGCGACCCGGAGCAGACCTACTTCTGCACCTGCTACGGCGTCGCCGACGTTTCCGCCAACAACGATCCGCTCAGCACCGACACGGTGCTGGCGACGCATCACGACAAGCCGCTCTACATCCTGGCGAAGGGCAAGTCCGGCGCGAGCATCCGCCGCGCGCCCTTCATCAACCACACCGACCAGGAACTGATGCTCATCGAAACCCTGGTTGGCCGCACGCCGCCGTTCGTCTTCCCGATGGACGATTACAATGCGCCGCGCCGGGATTACCCGTAGGGGACTGTGCGCGGCCGCCGTGGCGCTCGCCAGCGTGCCCGGACTCGCGAACGCCGAGATCGAGTTCACCGCGGTGCGCGTCGAGGCGGCCTACACCTCCGACAGCAACGTCACGCGCGGTCCCACCGGGGAAGCGCTGAAGGACCATATCCTCGGCCTGCGTGCGACCTCGGGGTTGCTGGTGCCGGTGTCCACGCGCACGCGCGCCGTGTTCCAGGGATTCGCCGGCGGGGAAAAGTTCTCGACCTACACCGGCCTCTCGCACAATTTCATCGGCGCGCAGGGCGATTTCCAGTTCCGCCCCTCGGCCGAATTCTCTTCTGCCACGTATGCGGTGTTCCTGCGTAGCACCGCGGAATACTACGAGTCGAACCTGCGCGACGGCTACCGGCACGTCTACGGCGTCTCGGTGCTCAAGCCCCTCACCGACCGCCTGCAGCTCTTCGGCGCGCTCGCGGGGAACGTGAGCGACGGCAAGAGCGTCGTCTTCGACACGCACAGCACTTCGCTGCGGGGCAATCTCGACTGGAGGGTGAGCCGGTGGGACACCGTGTATCTGGGTGGCGAATATCGCATCGGGGAGTCGGTGTCCACGGCGTCGCGCGACGATCCGATCAAGACCCTGGGGCGGGTCAACACCGCAACGCCTTACATCATCCAGGACGACGCCTTCACCGACACAACCCGCGACGCCTACCGCATCAAGACCAACACGCTGCTGTTTACGCTCGGCTACAACCGCGCCTTCGGCGTGGGACAGTCCCTCGATCTGTCGTGGCGGCGGATTCAGGCGACGGCGCAGGACGCGGTGTCGCCGGCCACCACCTCGGACCTGAATTATTCGATCAACCAGTTTTCGCTCGCATACCTCGTGCGCTTCTAGGAGACGATCATGACGAGCCAAGCTCTCCTTCGAAGCCTCGCGGCGCTCGCGCTCGCGGGCCTGCTGTCGGCGTGCACGCAGAAGAATACCGCGGACGGGCAGGACCAGAGCGGCGCCAGCATGCAGGTTCCCTCGATCGACCGCTTCCTGCTTTTTCCCAACCCGATCGGCACCGACCCTTTCGCGCAGGACGGCGGTGCGTTCGAGACTGCAGGCACCGAGTACGCGAACGCGTATTACCGCGCCATCGACCCGGGCAATGCGAAGGACACGATCGACAAGTGGCGCACGGTGAACGGTTTCACCGGCTACTCGGTACGCCCTGGCACCGAGCACCTGGCAGTGTTCCGCGACGTCAAGGACCTCGGCTACGGCCGACGCATGACCGCGCGCCGCAACAGCGACGACAACAGCGTCGCCTTCTACGTCGAGAACTACAAGGTCACGCCCGGCTCGGCGGTCGACTACTCGATCGAGCTCAACGTCGAGGCGGCGATCCGGCGCGACACGCAATGGCACGTCGGCACCAACGCGATCGAATGGACCACCACGCCGTGCATCAACATCGCGAACGGCGCCCTCTCCAACTTCGATCCCCCGGACTGCGACGGCACGGTCAAGTTCGCCAAGTACTACAACTTCTCCTCGGCCGACGGCACGCGCCAACTCGCCGTCGATCTCGACGGCCGCGGCATGAAGGCGATGCCCGGTCCCTGCATCACCTGCCACGGCGGTCGCGGCGATCCGCTCACTCCGAACGATGTAAGTGGCAAGCCGCGCTTTCCGCTCGTCGAGAACCTCCCATCAAGGAAGCGCGGCGACGTCGGGGCGCACCTGCACGGACAAAACGTCGACAGTTTTTCGTTCTCCACCAGCCAGCCGGGATTTGCCAAGGCGGATCTTCAGCCTTTCCTGACAGACTTCAACCAGTGGATCCTTTGCACTTATCCGAGCGCGACTCCTGGGACGACGGTCAGCGCTGCTCCTGGCGGTACCCCTTGGGGCAGCTGCACCCGGCCGACCGCGGGGAACAACGAGTGGCAGGGCACGGCGGCGGAGATGATCCAGTCCTGGTACGGCGGGCCGGCCATGACCGGGACGTTCAGCGATACGTACGTGCCGGCGGGATGGAACAGCAGCATCACAATTCCAGGCACGACCTTCACGCCCACCGAGCTGTACAAGAACGTGGTCGCGCCTTACTGCCGCATCTGCCACATTCTGCGCGGCACGAAGAACCAGGACGACATCAATTTCATGTCCCTGGTAACACCTGCTGTGGTGGGGGTGACGCTTGCTGGGGGATTCCAGACCTACGCCGACCGCATCAAGGTGCACGTTTTCGAACGCGGCAACATGCCGCTGTCGCTCATCCCGCACACCGACTTCTGGAATTCCACGGCGCCGCAGATGCTGGCGAGCTTCATCGATTCGCAGCTCGGAGTGGGCACGGTGACTGCGAACGGCGCGCCGCTCATGCCGGGGCGGCCGATTGCCGATCCGGGTCCCGACCGCATGGTTCGGACTGCGGCGAATGCGGTCCTCACTGCGGAGAACAGCCTCTTCTCGAGCACGTTCGCCTGGTCGCAGCCCTCGCCCAGCGGGAACGTGACCATCACCAACCCGACAGGAATGGTCGCGATCTTCAACGCCAGCGTTGCCGGGACGTACGTGGTGCGGCTGACCGTCAACAACGGACCCTTCAAGGACGTGACCATCACGGTCGATGACAATTTCCCCGACCCGCTGAACATCAAGTTCGCACAGGTGAAGAACGTGCTGCAGAACGTCCTCCACCAGGGGACGACGAAGTGCATCGACTGCCACAAGGACATTACGGGTATCGCGCCCGTTCGCACGCCACCGATCTGGTACACCAACTTCGACCGGGATGGCAATGGAGGCTCAGCCGATGCGACCGACGAAGCCTGGTTCGTGAAGGCGCTGTCGGGACGCGTGAACCTCACAGAAATCGGCGCGAGCGCGCTGTTGCGCAAGCCCACCGGCAATCATCACAACGGTCTGAAGGTAATCGACACGGCCGACACCAGCACCAGCAGCAGCGGTGGCCTGCGCAGCTACTCGATTCTCTACAACTGGATCCTCGCCGGAATGCAGCCCGGCGGGGTTGCGGCGAGCCCGGTCGTTAGCGCCGGCAATACGCTCACGTTCTCCGGGGCGCCGCTTTACTCAACCGCCATTGCTCTCGATGGCGCAACCAGCATCGGCGCGACGAATTTCCTGTGGTCGGTAGCCGGGCCGAGCGGGCCGACCGGGGCGACTCCAGTCATTTCGAATCCGACTTCGGCATCGGGTGCCGTCCTCAACGTGCCCAACGTGGGAGCGTATGTGGTTCAACTCCACGTCGACGACGGTGTCTCGAGCGACGCCGTGCAGCGCACCATCACCGTGAGCGAACCGACTATCAACGCGAACTTCAACCCGCAGACCGGCACGGTGCTTCCGTTATCTCCCGCCCTCGGCAGGGGAAACATCACTCTGTCAAGCACGAGCACGTACACGGGAGCCGCGGGCACACCGGTCAACTGCCGCTGGCAAATCTTGTCCGTACCAGTGGGCGCCTTGGCCTTGCTCGACGGTTCGGCAACGCTGGACCTCACGAAGTCCTGCGGCACGGATGCGATACTGAATGTCCCGACAACGCCGGCAGGCGGCGTGTACAACGTTCAGCTGACTGCCTCCACCCTGGGTACGAGCGTTCCCGTCGCGCATTCGCTCACCGTCTCGAGTTCCGCGCCGACGGCGAATCTCAACAACACGGCCACGCCGCAAGCGGTAAGTTTCTCCAACAGCGGAACCAACACGACCATACCCACCAACACCAGCATCGTTGGCGGGGGTACGGCCTCGACCTTTACGTTTCCGAACGTATCGTCGAGCGTGTCTCTCAACGGCAGCGCGAGCACGACACCGACGGGAACCCTTACGTACAGCTGGTGCGTGCTCGCCGGCCAGCAGCCTGACGCGACCAACTTTCCCGCCTCGATTCCGATTTGCCCCGCGAAGACTGCGCCCAGCCTGTCCGCTACCACCACGATGACCGTGAGAGCGACGGGCGCATACGGCGTTCAGCTTACGGTGGACAATGGCTCCAGCCCCGCCACGGCATCGAACACCGTTAGCGTGACCCTGAACGGAGGAACAACCTTCCAAACCATCGTCAATATCGTAACCGCCTCTCCGTGCAGCGGTTGCCATATCTACACAACCTTGACAGGTATCTTCAATACCTCCCCGCAATCAGGAACCGCGCCGGCGTGGGACAACGCGAACACCGCGGATGGAGTGACGCTCTATCAGCGGATCCGGCAGCGTGTTAACCTCGCGAGCCCGGCAAGCAGCCTGCTGGTGATATGCCCGCAGTCGGGTTGTGGAAACATGCCTGCCTATGCCTTGGGACCAGGCACGCCTACCCACGACAATATCCTGAGCTGGATCCAGAATGGCGCGCCGCCAGGCAACTGATCGGACCGGCGAATGGAAACTTTTTTACCTGAAATTTGGAGGAGCCCATGAAAGCAATTCAGAGGGTAGCTCTGCGCACAGCGGTAGCTTGTTTGACTTTGGGTTCGTTGGTCTTCACGTCGCCACTCGCATGGCCGGCGGATTTGACGATCCCCAAGACCTTCGTGCCGGGCACGCCGGCGACTGCCGCCGACGTGAACCAGAATTTCAGCGCAACTTCCACCGCGGTCAACAGCAAGCAGGACCGCGTCATCGGCACCTGCCCGCCGGGACAAGCGGTTCTGTCTGTTGCGGCGAACGGTACGGTCACTTGCGATACCAACCTGAACAGCCGGGTCACTACGATTGAAACCAGTCTTCTTGGCGTGACCGATTACAGGCCCGTTGGCCCGCAGACGAATGTCATGGCTCTCCAGGTAGCACTGGGTGGTTGGACGGTTTGTTACTCTGAACTGTATAACGCCAATACCGGAGTGCTGGCCAATATTCTGGCGGCGTGCAACAAGGCCAATCTGATGTTGGCCTGCCGTCCGGTTGGAACCAACACCTATGGCGTGCTGGCGCAAGCTCCACGTGCCGACGTAATATTTTCCACGCCGGCCGATGCAACGACCGTTCACGTAGCAAACGGAACCTCTTGGTATTTCAATACCGGTTTTTCGTGGGGGTTCGCCAAAGCGGGTGATCCGATGAATAAGAATAGTTGTGACTTTCAAGAAACCATCAATAACGAACAAAGACTGTGCTGGCACACAGGGACGGGTAACTTGAGCAGTGGGTACCGTTGTGGAGTCAGCGAAGGCCTTTTCAACACAGCATGGCAGAGAGTCGTGCTGCACCGGGACTAGCTCAGGAAACTTCCCGGAGTCTCCGCAAAAGAGCCTCGTGAAAGGAATAGACATGCGACGTTTATCTCTTCTCGTGATCGTTCTGTCATTGGTGTTGGCCGCCTGCAAGGGTGGTGGAAGCAGTAGTGATGGCTCGACAGCGACTGCGGGTTCCCCGCAACTGAGTTGGGACCAGGCCAACTGGAATCAAAGCAACTGGCAGTAATCGGGGGACTGCGGACGCTCGAAGTCCCTGGCCGGAATGGCCTGAGGACTCAGCTTCCCCGCGCCTCCTTGACCACGCGCGTGAGCGCGTCTCCGATCGCCCGCGCCTCCTCGCCGGTGACGTGCTCCGAAAACAGACTCTCGATTTGTGCCTTGTATACCGGCCACATCTTCCCGCGCATCGCCAGCCCCGCGCGCGTGATAACGCAGTCGTAGCCACGCCGGTCGTGGGCGGTGTCGACGCGGCGGATGAGCCCCGCGTTCTCCAGCCGGTCGGCCAATCGTGTGAGGTTGCTCCTCGACAGCACGACGCGCTGCGCGAGCTGGTGCATGCGCAGCTTGCCGCCCTCGGCTTTTTCCAGTTCCCAGAGTACGTCATACCACGCGAGCGGCGGCAGCTTTGCCGCGGCGAGCGCGGCTTCGATTTTCTCGACGAGCGTCGCGTGCGCACCGAGCAGCACCGCCCAAGCGTGGAGTTTCGAGTCGGCATCCCTGCTCATGGAGCCCTCCGTGCAAAAGGGGTACGCCATTATTGCAAAGATGTAGTTGCATATGCAACTAATGGGTGCTAGGATATAGTTGCATTTGCAACGATATTGGAATGCTCAACCAGCCCGAAAGGAAGAGAATCATGCTGAAGACCATCGACCGTGAAGCCCTGCGCGCTAGGCTCGCCTCGGCGAACCCGCCCGTGCTCGCCGAGGCGCTCCCCGAGAAGTACTACCGCGACTGGCACCTGCCCGGCGCGCGCCACCTGCCGCACGACGAGGTGGACCGCATCGCTTCGCGGGTGCTGCCGGACAGGACCGCGGAGGTCGTCGTTTATTGCGCGAGCCGTACCTGCCAGAACTCGCATATCGCGGCGCAGCGCCTGGCGCTGCTCGGCTATCAAAATGTCGCGGTGTATCCCGGCGGCAAGCAGGACTGGTCCGAAGCGGGACTGCCCGTCGAGCGCGGCGAGCCGCTGGCGGCGTAGCGTCAGCCCGCACCTCTCTGCCGACCGGGGCAGAGGGGTTGCGGCCCTGCTATCCGAACCCGCGCGAGCGGCGGACAATAGCGTCCTTTCCGTACCGATAGCCTCGCACGCGAGGATCCATGAGCGCATTGCGTAACGCCTGCCTGTTGACAGCGAGCCTGCTCGCCGCCGGCTGCACGACTCTCAATTCCTACACCAACGAGCCGCTTCCCGTGAAGCCGCCGCCTTCCGGCCGCGCCTCGCTCGCGGTGACTGCGGAGCGCGGCAACCCGAAGGTGCTGGTGATGCTCGCGCTATCGGGCGGCGGGTCGCGCGCGGCCTACTTCTCCGCGGCAGTGATGCTGAAGCTCCAGAAGATATTTCCCGAGCGCGATCTGCTTCGCGAGGTGGACGTGCTCTCTTCGGTGTCGGGCGGTTCGATGGCCGCGGCCTACTACGCGATCTCCAGGGACGCGCGCATCTACGACGGCGCGCTTGCCGCGTTGGTGGCGCCGCCTCCGCCGGGGGAGCCGGTCGCACCGGCGAAGCTGCGCCGCGAAGCCGACGGCACGCTCAGTTGCGCGGCGGCGCTCGACGGAGCGGAGGAAGCGAGTCTGCGGGTCCGCCTCGGCGACGCCTTGCGTGCGCGCGATCCCGACTACGCTGCGCGCAGGGTCCTCGATCTGTGCCGGCAGGCAAACGTCGCCTCGAACCGCGTCTGGGACGAGCCGACGGTCAAGAACCTGATGAGCAACGACTACATTCAGCGCTGGATCGGCAACTGGTTCTGGCCGTGGAATGCGGTGAACTACTGGTTCACGGCATTCGACCGCTCCGACCTCATGGCGCAGACTTTCGCCGACAGTCTTTACGACGTCGCGGTCACCGGCCGGGACCTCACTTTCGCCGAGCTCAACCCGGAGCGCCCGTACCTGATCGTCAATTCGACCAATGCCACCGGAGGCTACAGCGCGGGTGCCGGCGGGGACGGGTTCCCGTTCGGCTCGGTGTTTACGTTCACCACCGAGGATTTTCGCGAACGCATCGGCTCCGATCTCTCGACTTACTCGGTCGCGCGCGCGGTCATGGCCTCGGCGTCTTTTCCCGTGGTGTTTCCGAGCATGACGCTGCGCGACTACCGTCCGCAGCCCGACAAGTACAACCGGTACGTGCACGTGTTCGACGGCGGCAATTCGGACAATCTCGGTCTCGCGACGTTCAGGCGCGTGCTGCTCGAGGCGGCGCTTGACGGAAGGATCGCAAACTACGATCGCGTCGTGGTGATCTCGATCGACGCTTTTACCCGGCCGGCCGGGGCTCCCAGCGTCAATGCGGATTCGCGCGGCGATTTCTTCAGCTACTTCCTGGACACCAACCTGTCCTCCGCGATCGATTCGCTGCTGCAGGCAAACCGGGCCAGCAGCCTGGACCAGTTTCGCAACCGGGCGTTTACCTGGAAGGAATGCGACACCGAGCCGCGCAGCTACCCGAAGCGGCTGTGCGACGCGATAGACAAGCTGGGCGGCTCGCTCGACGAAAGGCTGGCTCTCGAGAAGCGCCTGGTTTTCTATCACATCGGGTTCGACGACGCCGGCGACGCGCAGATCGGCGACTTCGACAAGGACGGGAACCCCGTGAAAATCCGCCTCATCGAACGCCTCGACCGGATCCCGACTTCGCTGAAAATGTCCGGCCCGGACCGGGACGCGATCGACACTGCGGTGGAGCTGATCGTGAACGAGCGCAACGATTGCCTTCGCGCCATACGCGATATCGTCATGGACAAGCGCACGACCGCGAAGCGCGAACATGAAACATGCCAGGATGCCGAGCCGGAGTTGAAGCCGGGTGCCCGCAAATAGTCCTGGAGCGCACTCGAATCGCGCGCTGAACGTCGCGTGTGCGCCGGACATCGGGCCCGGGCGTTCTTCAGGGACGTCGCTTCGGCCGATTACCAACCCAAGCTTGGAGGCTGCGTGCTCGAGACTCTTCCGTTTCCGTTAAAGGACACCGAGGCGCGGCCGATTCCCTGATAGAGGTAGTACCACACCAAAGTGCCGTCGATGCGCAAAACCTTCTCCGGCCTGCCCAGCAACGCCTGAACCTTGTCTTCGGGTGTCCCCGGTTGAACCTGCGCCCAGTTTTGCTTCAGCGATACGAGTGGGGAAATTTGAGCGGCGGGCACGGCCTCGCTGTGCGGGACCTGAGGCTGGCCGGTGTCCCCGCGAGTGGCCGGATCCCGATCCTGGCGCTCCAGCACCTGGATCCTGGCCTCCAGCCTTTCCAGCGCTTGTCGAAGCTGCACCGCTTCCGCGCGAAGGTGCGCGAGCTCGTCGGCCTGGTCCGCCGCGGCCGAGGGCGTGGTCAGTGCAATGACGATCCCGAACAAGAGAAGTCGAAGGCGGCTTCCCGGAGCTGGAGCGCGCGATATTCGGGGCATCCCTTCGGCTGCCGCTATTTCGACATCAGGTAGGCGGCGACCGCCTCCATTTGCGGGAAGGACACGCCCGAGCTGATGTTGTGCATGACGGTGGCACTGGCATCCGCTCGCAATTGACTCTTGAACAACACCAGCTGCTTGACCAGATACTCCGCGTGCTGGCCGGCGAGCCTCGGGAACGCCGCGCTGCCTTCCGCGTTCTTGCCGTGGCAGGTGGTGCAGGCCGGGATCTTCGCGCCGGGGATGCCCTGTTCGTAGATCGTGCGTCCCGCCTGGACGAGTTTCGCATCGCTGGTCTTGCCCGGCGCCGGCTTCTGCCCGGAGTAGTACGCGGCGAGACCGTCGATGGCAGTGTCGCTCAACTGCGAGGTCATTCCCCACATATAGGCCTGCGCCATGGGATCGGCCCGCGTGCGGTCGCGAAACGCCTTCAATTGCGTTGCCAGGTATTCCGTTCGCTGACCCGCGAGCCGCGGGAAGGCGGGCGAAATGCTGTCCCCCTTCGGCCCGTGACACGTCGCGCATATCTGTACCGCCGTGGTCTCGGGACGCGCGTCCTGCGCCTGCAGCGAAGGCGCGACGCACGAGATCGTCATCAGCGAGAGTCCTGCAATCAGTTTAGGTTTCATTTTTTGTCCCCGTATGGAAGAAGGCAATCCCGGTGCTTGCTTCAGCGAAGCCCGGGCATCGCTGCGATTTGACTAGAACGCGAACCAGCCGAGCAGGTACAGCGTATTGTTGTAATTCGCATTCCTGCCGTTGCCGTCATAGTCCTTGCTGGCGCCGTTGAACTTCTGGTAGGCCACGTACTGCGCGGTGAACTTCACGTTCTGCCACGGCACGTACGCGATCTCGCCGATCCAGCCGCTGCTGTTGGGGCTGCCGTTCGCGAATCCAGCCAGCGCGCCGGGCTTCCACAGCAGCGCGTCCGTGCTGCCGCTGGTGGAAAAATAGCCGAGGGCGCCGCCGTAGGTGCGCTGGTAGTAATAGCTGCCGCCCGCCCTGAAGGTCTTCAGGTCGTTGTTTTCATTATCGGCTTCCGTGAGCGCGAAAGTTCCGCCGAGTGTCTGCTTCTCCTTGATGTAGGTAGTCTGCGCGGAGAGGATGTGCTCGTCGCCGATGTATTGATACTGGCTGTCGAGCGCCACGTCGCGGAACTGGTCGGTGAACGACCCCACCGGTTGGCCGCTGGGGCTGATCTTGGTTTGGATGCCGTAGGCGCCGACGGACCATGAATTCCGATCCCACTGGTGCTCATAGGCGATTCGCCAATACGGCGCATATCCTACAACGGTTCCGCCGGGGTTGTTGCTGTCGAGCGGTCCGGCATTGCCGCTTAATGTATGCGTGAAAGTCTGCGGAGAGGAGCGGTAGAACCCCAGCTCCGCATAGATCGAGTTCCTCCACCACATGTATGCCGTCAACCCGGCGACGCCCCGGTCCGTGAGCCCCCCGTCGATTTGCGTAACCGCCCCGGGTGAGGGCGCCGCGCTGGTTCTCTGATCGAATGGCGTCTGCCAGGCCGGGGTGCTGTTCCAGACATCCTGGACGGTCGGGTTGTTGTTCAGCGTAAAACCGTAGATCAAGCCCTCGGGAACGGACGGGACCAGCTTTGCATAGCGGAATTCGGTGTTGTCGAGCCCGATCGCTCCGCTCTGGCTGTCATAAGTCAACTGGATGAAGGTGCCCAGGTTCGGCGCGATTCTCCCGGCGTAGAACAGGCTCAGTTGTTGCGGAAACAGCACTT
>JBGPTG010000089.1:0-10966 GCA_041490545.1 Gammaproteobacteria bacterium | reverse complement strand
TTTGCGCAGGACAGCAGGAAAATCCAGGCCGGTGAGAAGGTCTACAACAATTATTGTTTTACCTGCCACGGCGAGAATCTGGTCAGTTCGGGCCAGACATTCGACCTGCGCCGCTTGCGCGCTGAAGAGCGCTCGCGATTCGAGACTTCCGTGAACAACGGCAAGGGCCAGATGCCGCCCTGGAAGGGTGCACTCAGTAACGAGGAAATCGACCAGCTGTGGCACTACATTCGAGCCAATTCGTCTGAAAAATAGCAGGGCCGGGGATCCGGATAAAGGCTCATTGCCGCATACTGTCCACCCGTGGAACCCATCCAGTTTCAATTGAACGACGAGCATGTCCGGGTGTGCGACCTGCTCAAGCTGACCGGCATTGCCACAAGCGGCGCGCAAGGCAAGCAAATGGTCGCCGAGGGCCTGGTGACAGTGGATGGCCGGCCGGAGAGCCGCAAGACCGCCAAGATCCGAACCGGGCAGACGGTGGAATGCCGTGGCGTCAAGGTCGTCGTGCTGGCGATGTGACACGCCAGCAGGAAAATCGCTGACTAAAGACCGGCGGCCAATTCCCGCGTGAGCCGGGCTGCCGGGATTTCCTTGCATCCGCTGGCGTTCTGGCCAGACCAGAGCGGGGAGAAATCACCGGAGCCTTCGCTTTCGGCCCTGGCGCGCAAGGGGGCGATGGCCGAGGTGGCCAGCGGAAACTCCGGCGCAGCGCTGCTGATCGGGCCTAGTTCCTTCATCACATGGTTCATGATCCCACGCGCGGGTCGGCCCGTGAAGAGGTTCGTGAGCGCGGTGTGGCGCGCGGCCTCGCTCTTCAGCGCCGCGCGATGCACCGCGCTGGTGGTGGCTTCCGGGCAAAGCAGGTAAGCCGTTCCAATCTGCACTCCGGCTGCGCCAAGCGCCATGGCCGCCGCGAGCCCTTGTGTATCGGCGATGCCGCCCGCAGCAATGACTGGGAGCTTCACCGCGCGCACGATCTGCGGCAACAGCGCAAACGTGCCGATCTGGGTGCTCAGATCGTGCGACAGAAAAATGCCGCGATGTCCGCCTGCCTCCAGACCTTGTGCAATGATGGCATCGACCCCGTGCGCCTCGAGCCAGAGCGCTTCTTCGACGGTGGTGGCCGAAGAGAGAACCTTCGCGCCGCAGGCTCTTACCCGTGCCAGCAATTCCGCCGAGGGCAAACCGAAATGGAAGCTCACCACCGCGGGTTTGAATTCACTCAACACGCCGGCGGCTTCGGCACTGAAGGGTGAACGTCCCGGCCCGGCGGGAATACTTCCTGGATCGATTCCATACTTTTTGTAAAAAGGCAAAAGCGCTGTCCGCCAAACCGCCTCGCGCCCGGCATCCGGCGTAGGGGGAGCGTGGCAAAAGAAGTTCACGTTGAAAGGTCTACTCGTTTGCGCCCTGATTTTCGCGAGTTCGTCGCGCATGGCATCGACGCCGAGCATGGCGCAAGGCAGCGAACCGAGACCACCTGCATTGGAGACCGCCACTGCCAGCGCGCTGCCTTGCACGCCCGCCATGGGTGCTTGAATGATCGGAAGGTCTGTGCCGAGGAGCTGGGGTAGTTTCATCGTTCGATATGAATGGACAGGAAAGGCCAAGCCGTATCGTCAGGGCGTGTCCGATTTCTGAATAATATAGCAGTAGCGGACAGACCACGGTTTCCCATCAGGCCATCGGCTGTGAAAGCGGGACGAGAAGGCCGTCGCGAGACGGCCTTCTTCTTTTCTCGTTACGTACGCAAACGCACAGAAGATTGCGTACGCGAACGCACGGAACATCTTGCGACGAAGGGGGATAGTCGCCATTACGACGTCGGCGCCAAAACCTCGGCGCCGTACGCGGGATCCGCGGCCGCAATGAATCAGCCGCACACCGATGCCTTTCGGGATCCCACAATCAGGAGAAGCACATGAACAGATTTGGAACTTTTTTCAAACCACTGATGTGGTCCATGATATTGTTACCGGCTGTTTTTGTGGCCGGATGCGGCAACGGTGGGGATGGGACCAGCTCAGTCCCGCCTACAGTTGTAGGCGCAGGCGCAGGCACAGGTCTGGGAGGCGCTGGCCGAGGCCCGGTACCAGTCGATCTGTTGTCAGCGTTGACGGATGATTTCGCGATTCTGTCAAAAACAGGAATCACCAACACCGGAAGCCATACTTCTGTCATCACGGGGAACATTGGCTCGAGTCCGATCACTGCTGCTGCGATGGACAATGTATTTTGTTCGGAAATAACCGGAACGATATACGGTGTCGATGCGGCATATACAGGTAGCGGCAATCAGGCATGTTTTCTGGGTAACGGGGCCAACAAGACCCTGGTGGACAACGCGGTAGCCGACATGGGAACCGCGTACACCGATGCCGCCGGACGAGCACCCGATTACACTGAACTGGGGGCCGGAAATATTGGCGGGCTCAACCTCGGCCCTGCCACCTATAAATGGGGCACTGGAGTCCTGATACCGACGGATGTCACGCTCACGGGCGGCCCAAACGATGTCTGGATCTTCCAGATCGCGCAAGACCTCGTCATTAGCTCCGCTACGCAGGTGATCCTGGCCGGTGGCGCACTGCCCAAGAACATTTTCTGGCAAGTCTCGGGTATCGTGGATGTTGGAACGACCGCGCACTTCGAGGGAATAGCGCTGGTTCAAACAGCGATCACGCTGAAGACCGGCTCAACGGCGAACGGCAGACTGTTGGCACAGACCGCGGTCACTCTCGACGCCAGCACGGTCACACGGCCTGCCCCGTGATCGGCGGGCTGCGCATGTAACACCGCGGCTACCCGGGTGCAAACCCGGGTGTGGCGCGAGCTTCGCGGATCGGCAGATTGACGAGCGCCGCCGCACTGGCGAGTGCGATGTCCGCGTACCACATCCAGAGAAAATTGCCGTTGTGCTCGATGGCAAGCCCGCCCAGCCAGGCGCCGAGGAACCCGCCGATCTGGTGCGACAACAGCGTGAGCCCGAAGAGCGTGGCCAGGTAGCGCGTGCCGAAGAGCTTGCCCACCAGCCCGGCGGTGGGCGGCACGGTCGCGAGCCAGGTAAAGCCGAGCGCCGCCGCAAAAATGTAAAACGTGAGCGGTGTTTTCGGCGCCAGCAAATACGCAACGACCATGAGCGCGCGGCTGCCGTACAGCAGCGCGAGCAGGTTTTTCATGCGGTAGCGCTGTCCGAGCGCACCCGCAGTGAGGCTGCCGGCAATGTTGAAGAGGCCGATCAGCGCCAGAGAATTCGAGGCCACGGTTGCCGGCAGGCTGCAGAGCTGGACTTCACCCGGCAAGTGCGTCACCAAAAACGCAATATGAAAACCACAGGTGAAAAATCCCAGGTTCAGATAGATGTAACTCGGGTCGCGAAATGCGACGCGGAGCTGCTCGCGCAATCCGATCCCGGGCGCGACCTTCACTGAAGGAGATGCAGGCGCTGCGTTCGCCGCGGGCTTCGCGCCGCGATTGCGCAGCGGCAACGCGAGGGGAATGGTCAGCAAGGTCGTCGCGGCCATCGTCAGCATGGCCGCGACCCAGCCCGCCGCGCCTATGATGAACTGCATCAGCGGGGCGAACACGAACTGGCCCAGCGAGCCGCCCGCGTTGATGAAGCCCGCCGCGAAGGAACGCCGTCCGGCGGGCAGGCGTTGCGCCGTGGCACCGATCAGGATCGAGAAGCTGCCCGCCCCGGCGCCGGCCGCGCTCATTATCCCCATCGTCAACAGCAATCCCCATTGCGAATGCACGAAGGGCGTCAGCGCGGTGCCGAGCGCCAGCAGGACGCCACCCGCGATGAGTACTCGCGTCGAACCGTACTTGTCCGAGAACGCGCCGAACAGGGGTTGCGCAGCGCCCCATACGAACTGACCGACCGCCAGCGCAAAACTGATCGCCACGATGCCAAGGCCCGTGGACGTGTTGATCGGCGACACGAACAAGCCGGTGGTCTGGCGCGCACCCATCGTGATCATCAGGATCGCCGCCGCACAGAGCAGCAGCGGCCAGACGGCGCGTGCGGAAGGTTCGGTCGTCTTGTTCAAGGGGGGAAACCTCAAGGTGGCATAGCCGGAGTGTACGTCGGTTTTCGTCATCGATGCGCGGCGCGGCCGGATCCTCGCAGTTGAGCGTAATACAGGAAAACTTTGGCGTATCATCAACGCCGTGTCATCCGGGACTTGATTCGTTCGGCACTCGTGGCAGAGGCCTGGTCCTGCCGCCGCAACGTTTGAACCGCTGGCGTATTTCAATTGCATAGGAGCTTACGCATGCCCCGCAACAAGCTGCTGGTTTCCGCCGCGTGCCTGGTATTCCTTATTGGTTGCGCATCCCGCCAGAAAACCGACACGCCTCCCCCTGCCGCCGCTCCAAGTTCGCCTCAGCCTGCGACCAGCTCGAAAGCCACGCCCGCGCCCGCGCCGGCGGCAGCGAGAACCGGCGGGCGAAAAGTGAAATCCAAGGATGGCAAAACCGAGGGGGAAATTTTTGGCACCCCTGCCGCCAAGAGCAAGTTTGCCCAACTGGAAATCGGCATGAGCAGGACCAGGGTCGAGAAATTGATCGGAGGACCCGACGATTCGGAGACCCATGTCACTGGCAGGCAATTCCAGCCGTTTTATTTCGGCGGTGATACGCAGCGCCACGAGGCCTTTTACAGGAAAGAGGGCCAGTTGACCTATTCCAACAGCAGCAGAGGCAGCGCTCCGGACACGCTGATCATCATATCGGTCGACCCCAAGGCGACCGGCGTCCGCCGCTGACGTTTGATAGTCCAGAGCCAATCAGGCCAGGGTTGCTTTTGAATGTGCCCGAGCATCGCCTGCTGTAGCGCGTTCTGGCGCACCGTGGTTGGCGTCGGACGCCTGCGGGTGAACGCGCCGCAGGCCTGACGGACGGCCAACGGTTTTGGTTTCTTGAAGCGCCGTACGTTTCATCGACCTCGATTGTGATTCCATCCGGGCTGCGTGATTTCGCAGCCCTAGGATGCGGCCAGAGAAATTATCTGCCGCGCATCCCACGATAGCGCGCACCAGCATGCGAAACGTGCGTCTTGTTTGATCTGAATCAAATCAGGTCGTGTCCGGTGCGCGTGTAATTGTTCATTTGGTGAGATGCCTGTGCATTTCATCGGTCTGGCGTTGTAAAAATCGTATGCCTCGTCACATCGTCCGCCTTCTCCTCCTGATCGCCGTCTTTGGCTTGGCGGCAATCGGCGCCAAGGTTTATTTTACCGACGAGTCGTATGGCATCTACGGCCGCTACCGCGGCGACGCGATAGCCGAGATCGCTGCGGACGAGCCGCTGTACAAAGGCTCGGGCTACTGCCAGTCCTGCCATAGCGCGCAGCATACCGAGTGGTCCGCGGGCGTTCACAAGGTGGTCATCTGTGAGACTTGTCACGGCGCGGCTGTGGGGCATCCGGTCGGCAAGCGCCCTCCGGTGCCCGCCGACAAGCACCTGCACAGCATTATCGCCGCTGAGCGGCAAGAAAACGTCAAGCTGGCTATCCCGGCCGACTCGGTGAAACTTTGCACCCTCTGTCACGAAAAAATGCCGGGCCGGCCGGCGACGCAACGGCAAGTCGTGGTGACCAGCCATGCGGGCGGGCAGCAATGCATCGTCTGTCACAACCCGCATTCTCCTAGGCTCGCCGCGACCGGCACTGCGCAGGCAGCGAAGCCAGGGGATGCGGCTGCGGGCCGGAAGAAGGCCTCAGTCTGCGCCAATTGCCACGGCGCCCAGGGTGTAAGCGGCAATCCCGTGTGGCCGAGTCTCGCCGGTCAGCATGGCGCGTATCTGGTCAGCGCATTGCACGGCTACAAGTCCAAGGTGCGCGGCGATCCCCTGATGACCGAACAGGCAAAGAACTTGAGCGAGGCAGATGTCAGCGACCTCGCAGCCTATTTCGCGAGTTTGAGCTGCAAGACCGCGGCTTCGAGCAGTCCTGCCCAGGTTGCGGCTGCAGGGCAGGCGAAAACCGCGTCCTGCGCCATTTGTCACGGTGCCGCGGGTGTCAGCGCGAATCCCGCGTGGCCGAGTCTCGCCGGTCAGCAAGAGGCCTATCTGGTCAATGCTCTCAAGGCCTATCGGACTGGCACCCGCCAGAATCCCATGATGGCCGGAATCGCGAAGGGTTTGAGCGACACCGACATCGGACAGCTCGCGGCCTATTTCACCAGCTTGAACTGCAGATAGGAGACGCGCCGTGAATCAGGAATGCAGCGGGCACCAGCCAGGCCGACGCCGTTTTATGCGGCTCCTCGGCAATGTCGTTGTCTACGCCGGCGCGGCGATTGCCTCCGTTGGCCTCCTGAGCAGGCGGCTATTGGCGGCGGTCGGGCCCGGATTCCCCGCCGCTGACTACGACTGGACCAAACACCGTTGGGGCTTCGGCGTGGATGCCACCCGCTGCATCGGTTGCCTGCGTTGCGTCGAGGCCTGCAAGACCGAGAACGGCGTGGCCCGGGACGCGCATCACTTCCGCACCTGGGTGGAGCGCTATGTCTATCTCGAGGGTGAGCGGAGGCCGCGCGTGGACAGCCAACAGGATCCGGGAAACATCGCTGCCTCGGGTTCGGAAAAGCAGTATCGGTTCGACAACCGCTATCAGGACGCGAAGGTCGAGAAGGCGTTCTTCGTGCCGAAGCTCTGCAACCAATGCGAAAACCCGCCGTGCGTCCAGGTCTGCCCGGTGGGCGCCACCTTCCGTACCCCGGACGGTGTGGTGCTCATCGATCACGACTACTGCATCGGCTGCCAGTACTGCGTTCAGGCCTGCCCCTACGGCGTGCGGCTGTTCAACCATGCGCACTCGGTGACGGACAAGTGCACCTGGTGTTACCACCGCATCACTCGAGGGCTCAGGCCCGCGTGCGTGGAGGCCTGTCCAGTCAATGCGCGCGTCTTCGGGGACCAGAATGATCCCGAGAGCCCGATCAGCAAGTTCATCCGCGAAAACCGGGTACGGGTCCTGAAACCCGAGATGGGCACCTCGCCCAACGTCTTTTACGTCGGCTTGGACAAGGAGGTGATGTGATGGATGCCTTGTTTCACGCCCTGTCCTATACCGGCTACGTTTATCCCAACGAGACCGACCTCCCCTGGTCGATACTGATCGTCATTTACCCGTACATCACCGGCCTCGTGGCGGGCTCCTTCACGGTGTCCACGTTCTACCATGTGTTCGGCGTGCCGCGGTTCAAACCTGTGGCCCGTTTTGCCCTGCTGACCTCGCTGTCCTTCATGGTCTTCGTGCCCTTGCCCCTGCTGCTGCACCTGGGGCACCCCGAGCGGGCCTTCAATGTCATGCTGACGCCGCATCTGACGTCGGCATTTGCGGCGTTCGGTTTTTTCGCGAGCATCTACGTGACCCTGGTAATGCTCGAAATCTGGTTTGCATTTCGGGAGGATATCGTCGCCTTGGCACAGGAGCGCAAGGGCCTGCGGAGGCTCTTCTACCGGGTACTCACATTGGGGTCCTGCGAAATCTCCGAAACGACGCGGTCCTATGACGCCAAGTGGCTCAGGGCGCTCGCCATCACCGGCATTGTCGGCGCCCATGGGTTGCACGGCTATGTCGGGTTTGTGTTCGGTTCTCTCAAGTCGCGGGAGTGGTGGGGGTCGGATTTGATGCCCGCCATCTTTCTCGTATCCGCGATCGTATCGGGCATTTCCATACTGATTGTGCTCTATGTGCTGACGTCCCGATTCCGCAAGACACCCATCGATGGCACCTGCATGAAGGGCCTGGCGTACCTGCTGTGGGGCTTCCTGATATTTGCCCTGGTGCTGGAGTTTCTCGAGTTTGCCAACATCGTCTACAAAGGCAGGGAAGGCGTCGATACCGTCATTGCGCTGGTCGCGGGACCGCTGTGGTATGGCGTCTGGGTGCTCCAATTGGGGGGCTCGGTGACAGCGTTTTTCATCCTGACGTATGTCATCTGGCGCAGCACGCAAGACAAAACTCTGGTCGTCGGCGTGACGGTTTCGGCGCTGTTGATACTGGTCGCCGTACTGGCCATGCGCTGGAATGTTGTGATCGGCGGCCAGGAACTCTCAAAGACCATGCAAGGCCTGTTGTACTATGTCCCGCCCATCCTGGGGCGCGAGGGCGTCCTGGCCGCCGCCGTGATTTTCGCCCTCCCGTTCGGCTTGCTGTGGGTGCTAACGCGCCTGCTTCCGCCCTGGGAGCCGAACGCCCGCCACGCCTGAAGGTGACCTGGTATGTGATGAATGGCACGCCAGGATCCTGGCGCGTAGGGATGCACGCATCAAGCGCCGAAACCGGTCATCCGTGCATGGCGACGACGACGCAGCCTATTGCCCAGAACAGGCAGTATTCGTAGCCGCCGATGTTCCAGAGCCACTTGCCGCCGGAGACGCGATAAACCCCGATTGCGGCAACGACGAGGTGAAAGGCCGCCACCCAGGCGACGTAGCCCGTATAGATGCCCAGGATCAGGCTGATCGCGAGCACCGTCTCTATGAAACCCGCGGTGTACATCCAGAATGCCGGCGGCTTGAACTTCGCCGCGACGAAGAAGCCGAGCGCCGCGGGGACGAAGAACTTGGCGTAGATGTGCGGAATGAAGAACGCCCCGCAGATGATGCGCAGGATATTGAACTCGTTCAACAGATTGAATTTATCGATGATCGACATATTTCCCTCCCTCCTTGTCTGTCATGTCAAAGCGGTTTGCCCTTCAGCCACGCCGCACCGCGCGCATACAGCGCTTCGGCCTCCGGCCCGTCAAGGCCGGGCATGTCATCCTTCACTTGGTAGCCGATTCTCGTCTGCAGATAGGCGAGGTGGCGGTAGCCGACGGGGAAACGCCCGAGCAGCGTCGCGTCGAGCTTGAGGGTGGCCGCAGGGTCGACCGGATCGAGCCTGTCCTTCTCGTAGAAGAGCCGGCGCTGCACCAGGCACCAGCGACTCCTGCGCTTCTCGAGGAAGTCGTAGAACCGGCCGGTGCAGACCACGTCGCACAACACGCCCTCGACCGGCGCGCGCTGCGAGATCGTCATCTTGGTCTGCGCGATCGCCCGCTTGCCCTGGATGTCGATAGAGGATCCGCCGAGCATGTGAAGGATGCGCACGCCGCGGGCATAGCCTTCCTCGCTGACCCGGATGAAATCCTCGCAGGAGCCCTGGAACCACGTGGCCCACATCTGCCCGTCCGGGTGCCACAGCGTGCGGAACCGGTCCCACATCCGGGCATCGCGCCACAGCGCCCAGTTCTCGATCAGTTCGCGGATGACGAGGCGCTCTTCGATGTCTTTTTTCATGATGCCGCCGTGGTCCTCGGTGCGGATTCGGACATATGAATATTGCGCCAATCGCAGCCACGCAGGGGAGCCGGATTTTATCCAGGCTCTGCCTCAGCCGATCAGGCGCCAGCCCCAACCGGTGCACTCGACGCAGGTCTCGGATCCCACTTTCCCGATGGCATAACAGGACTGGCATTCATCCCATACCAGGCCAAGGTTGCTTTTGAACGTGCCCGGGCATCGCCTGCCGTAGCGCGTTCTGGCGCACCGGTGGTTGATGTCGCGACGCCTGCTGGTGAACGCGCCGCACACGTTGCAGACGGCCAGCGGCTTTGGTTTCTTGAAGCGCCGCATGTTTCATGGATCTCGATTGTGATTCAATCCCGGCTGCGTGATTTCTCTCGCTGCCCGGCGGGTCGGCCCATAGATGACGGTTCACCAACAGACAGGAAATTCCAATTCGTCGGGCGCCGGCATGATTTTCGTGTTACGCGGGAAATGAACTTACTCTGCCAGGCTTGCTCGCGCAAGTGGATCGCAGGGAGTCTTCACTGTTGCGCCCTGGCCCGCGTTAATCCCTGTCAACGCCCGCGCCTGGCCTTGCTGACGATCTCCTCGCGCACATCGGTAATTTCACGGGCGCGCGACGCGCCTTCGCCGTCGCAATGCTCCGTCCGCGGACAATGCGTGCTGCGTGGACAAATGATGCGTGCGGGACTGGATAACGCGTCCTCGACCCAGGAAATGTTCAGTACCTTGGCCGCTCCCTTGATCGCTTCGACGGCACCTTTGGGAATTCTTGCTTCGCCGTGGTGATGCAGGCATTCCTCGGTGATGCTCGCGACGATATTTTCCGCATCGACGCCGTGCGAACGCAGCGCGGGCAGCAGATCGATCCCTACCGACAACACATGGGGATTGCCCGCCATGTCGTTGGTACGCCGCGAGTGACAGCAATACAGCAGGGATTGATCGCCGTCGCGCAACACAGAAATCTGCGAACCGCGATCGGCACTGCGAGTCTCGTTGAGCATGCGGAAAACGGCCCAGTTCGGACAAGGATCGGTGACTTGCGCCATGTTGCCCCAGGGCAGCGGGATCCCGTTGCCGCGATACACCGCGCGCAAGTACCCGGGTGGATAGGCGTCGAAGAAATGCCAATACGGATAAGGCGATACCTTGGTCATGCGCCGCATCACCACTGCCGGAGTGAGGTCGATTTTTTCCCCGGCTTCAACCCGATATGACTCGCGCGTCAGGAAGCGCCGGAACGGGACCTTGGGACACAGCAGTGCGCCGGCAAAGAAACTGCACTCGAAATCGCGCCAGGCGTGCAGGACATCCTGCGCGTTCATGCCGGCGGCGAATTCCGCGCCGCCTTCCGGGCTGCCGCCCATTTCTCCGCCGGTGGCATGAGCGGATTTGAGTCCGTCACCTTCGTGCAGCACCTTGTGGCCCAGGTGCGACGCGAGGTCGAACTTCAGACGCGCCGGGTCGGCCTGCAACTCGCGATTCAGGTAAACGGTGCACGGTGATTCGAAAAATGAGCGCACCATGCTGCGCAGTTCGCGATCGTTGTCGCGCGCGAGCACCGGTTTGCGGTCAAACCAGCGCAGGGTCAGGCCGTGGTCCCTGCACAGACGCATCAGGTCGTCGGCGCCGAGCGGGAATTTGCGCTCGCCGACGCTTT